>JAFDTG010000010.1 GCA_019594235.1 Candidatus Saliniplasma halalkaliphilum
CGCCTGCATTTTTGTTTTTTCAGGGATGAGAACCTTTGTTCGACGAGTGTATTTTGAAAAAAATGCACGAGCTTTTAGAATCTTTGATTCTGAATGGATCCCGTCGCCTGCATTTTTGTTTTTTCAGGGATGAGAACTTTGTCTGACATGTGTTTTTTTGATTAAAATAGACGAGCTTTAAGAATTTTTCACATCATAACGCAGCCTGTATCCTGGAATTTACAATTTATTTACTAGATTTTGGTCGGTGTCTTTCCTACTCAATCCACTCACCAGCTTTCTTGATCTTAATGGTTTCATATCCACCAAGACTTAAAAGATGGTCTCCATATAATCATCGTCGAACTTCTGCTCAACATACCTTCTAACGAGAGAAGTTTTTCCAACTGCTCCGTCCCCCAGAAGTACGACCTTCTTCTTCATAAATATATTTAGAACGGTTTTGATACTAAACCTTTACCAAAAAAATGTAACATCCCTAGAATCTCAATCAGAATCTCAATTTCATCCACCTCCCTCGTTCATCGTTAAATAATCAGTACCCGTAGTAAGAGAATCGATAAAATGGACGATTACGCTAACAATGTATCAGATAAACACAAAAATAAATACGATAACGGATCGAAAAACTCACAACTCGATCAGATCAAAAAAGTACTCACCGCCCAGGGATACAGTTCACGCACCATAGGTTCTTACCTTCATTATATAGACGATTTCTTAGAACATATCGATAACCCTATTGAGCCACCTGATTTATCCCAGGTCAATGATTATCTTGCTCATCTATCTGAAAACCTAGACTTGTCAAGATCCACGATGAACGTTGCTATCAGCGCAATCAAGTTTTACTACAAGAATCTATTCGATGTCGATATACCTCACCGCATTTCAAGACCCAAGAAAGAGAAGAAATTACCGGACATACTGAACAGGAAGGAGGTGAAGAGATTACTTTCTGCACTCAAGAATATCAAGTCCAGAGCCATACTCGTTTTGACTTACTCCTCGGGACTCAGGGTAAGCGAAGTGGTCTTACTGAGAGTTTCAGACCTGGATTTCACAAGAGATTCGATAACGATCAAAGGAGCCAAAGGAAGGAAAGACCGGGTAACTCTGTTCTTCGACCGGGCGCAGCGCACTCTAAGAACATACCTAAAGGCGGAACAGCCGGACTACTGGCTCTTCCCGGGTCAGAAAGAAGATAAGCACCTAACCGCACGGTCGGCACAACTTCACTTCAAACACGCTTTGGAGAAGACGAACATCCAAAAGGAAGTCAGCATCCACTCCCTCAGACACAGTTTCGCCACCCATTTACTGGAAAACGGAACCGACATCCGATACATACAGAAACTCCTGGGACACAAGAGCACCAAAACCACCGAGATCTACACCCATGTAACGAACACCGCTCTGCAGAGGATCAAGTCACCATTTGATGAGATGTGAAAAGAGGGGTGTTTTGTAGATTTTGATTAACCTAAATGTTTCTTTTTGGCAAGGAGATTGAAAAGATCAGATCCTTCTTCATAGGAAAATTTCTGGAAGTTGCTAGATCGGACGGAAGCTATAGAGGAATACCGTGAAAAAAGACGAAACATAAAGTTTATTAGTATTGTAATATCTAGTAATACTTAGTGATACAAATGAAAGCTCATCCGATAAAAATCCCTGATAACATGGACGAAGATATAAAGAGATACATGAAAGAATTAGGATACGCTAGTTTCAGCGAATTCGCCAGGGACGCTATCCGTGAGAAACTTTATGGGAGAGAATTGAAACCAAAATTCGAAGAAAAGATGGAAGAAGGGCTTGAAGACTTGAAAAAAGGCCGAGTTAAATCCCATGATGAAATCCGTTCAAAATTTTCTGGTTCTAAAGAATGAAAATAATCTGGACCCATCGATCTGAAAAAGATCTAGAAGGTTTAGAAAAACACATCGCTGAGAGGATAATAAAGAAAGTGGAGGATGCTGCTGAATTTCCCGAACATTATCTATCACCATTAAAAGGGTATTATCTCTATAAAATAAGAGCGGGAGACTATAGGATAGTCGTTTCGACAGATAATGATAAGATGGTAGTGATAACTACAGACCATCGATCAAATGTATATAAGTCTCTAGACCGGTTCTACGAATCATCTTAAAAATCTTCACAAAAATTCCCGATCAAAATCTTCACCACTCCGCGCATTATGATGATTAGATATGGATTTACCAATGTACCTACAAACAAATTTCGTATAACTCCCCATACTACTCCATTATACGAACATATTTTCGTATATGAGGGAGTTAAGTGAAATACCTTTCAGGTTTGCTTCGTTTTTGGCATATACTCTACACAATCCAAGCTTCTTCAACACCCAAAAGATTATATTATTGTGTTGCGTTAGTAACACACCGGTAAACATGACAACAAAAACAAAAACCCTCAACGTTAGGGTTACAGAAAGTCAATATGACGAATTAGAAGAACTCGTCGAGAGGGGTGAATATACCTCGAAAGGAGAATTTATTCGGGACTTATTGAGAGAGAAATTCGATGCTTTTTCCGTTTACATCCATGAAAAGGCTGAAAAGGACAGGGAAAAACATGTTTCACTCGAAGAATACGGAAAAACCAGAGGATTGGAATGAGTTATTCGGTATTCCTCCACCCGGATGTTGAAAAATATCTGGATTCACTTTCAGATAAGGAACGACGTAATTGTTACGACAGCTTAAAAAAACTAGCTAACGATCCCTTTAAACCACGGCCGAATTGTGACATAAAGAAGATGTCTGGTAAGAACACTTTCTATCGTTTAAGAGTTGGAAGCCATAGATTTCTCTATGTTGTTAAAGATGATGAGATATTGGTGGAAGAGGCTTTCAAAAGAGAGAAGGGATATTAATGTTATATGCCAAAAATTGACCTGATGGGAACTCTCGTAATTTAATAAGTTAAATTACTCGGTCTAACGGCTCGGATAACTGGGTGCATATGGGCTACGGGTCTCCGCTACACTCCACCCAAATTGCTCCCGCTGGTCGCAACTTCACATTATGCCCCAGCCCGTTATCATAAAGCACAAATATGAATAAGACTCTGATGGAATTTGATGATAGTATATGCAAGTGGGTGTAATAAAATGGTTGTAAGTTTAGATGCAGTTCAGGAATTACTGCAAAAATGGCAAGATATTTTGAGACTTAGAGACTGGGATATTCAAGTTCGGATAGTTGAAACCGAGTGGCGTAAATCAGGCGATATAAAAATTGATATGGATGATAAAAAAGCTGTCATGTTAATAAATAGCAATCCAAAGTCAACTAATCTAGAGGAACTTGTTGTCCATGAACTGCTACACTTAAAACTCTGGGGTATAGACCAGATGCTTGAGGGATTGATAACCACTGCGTTTGGAGAAGATGATATGGATCCAAGAAAAGGATTTGCTATGCGTCAGTTTTTTACGCTTCTTGAGTCAACAGTGGAAGACCTTGCAAAGGGATATTTATCCGCGAATGGTGTTAAAGATGGTTTGAGTTTTGGTCGTTTGGAGAAGCAAATAAGTGATGAAATCAAAAAGCAAAGATGACCGTGTTCGTCCAGAGGGGGTATATACGAAACCAAGTTCGTTTATGCCTGAGTTATGTGCAATTGCCCCCATAGATATCAAGGAAGTAACACAATGAAAATTACATACTACGGTTACAATTCATTTTTGATAAAAACAAAAGATAAGAAAATAATTATTGATCCCGGTGGCAGTCTTTATTTCTTTAAAAGATGGTTGAAAAGCCTTATCCCTGTAGCGGAATGGACTGACATAACTCACATATTCGTAACACATGGCGATCCAGATCATTACTGGCATGTAGATAGGATAGCTGAAAAATCTGGCGCTTCTGTTATATGTAATAAAACAATGGTACAAGAAATAGACTCTAAACGTTTGTTATTAGGACCAAGAGACAGAGGGCTTGCCTTTACTACAGAAATAAAAAATCTCAATACCATTTCTCCTTTAGAAACTATAAATGTAGATGAGCTGAAGATAACAGGAATTCAAACTGCCCATGGACCTTTAACAATTAAGTTTGGACCGATTTCTAAAACATTAAAACCCGGACCCAAAGGAAGAATCGGATGGGGTTCAATCGGCTTTGAAATTCGATTTAATAATAAAGTAATAACCAATTTAGGCGACACACTTATCCATAGAAATGAGTGGAAAGAAATCAAATCACCAGACGTTTTAATGATCCCAATCGGTGGCGGAACCGTACATAACACAATGGATGAAAATGAGGCATTAGAAACTGTAAAAATGATCAAACCAAAACTTGTTATTCCTTGCCACTATAACTGCTCAGCCTTTCATAAAAAGAATGCGAATCCTGCTAATGAGGAACACTTTCAAGATGAAGTAAAAAAGTTGGGGTTCGATTGTGTTCTTTTACGGGTAAACGAATCTATTGAACTATGAGATGATCAAATTTTGTTAAGACAGGGGGGCAAAAGCATATAACAGCGAGTACCCAGCCGTGCTTCGCCAAAATTGGCTCCCGTTGGTCGGTAACTTCGCATAATACTCTTGCCCGTCATCGATGTCCATATTTTTTCTCGACATTTGACCAAAACCTGCCTTTCGTTACCATCCCAAAAGAAAGTGGATATGAGGATATTGGTGTCTAAGACGATCTCATCAGTTTCATTCGCCCTCACGATATTCCTTGATGGCTTTTTTTACGTCTTTTTTTGTTATACCCTTATTTTCCGCGAAGTCTTCTCCCCAATCTAATAATCTCTGAAATTCTTTTTCTGAGGGGAGTTCCAATCTCTTCAATACGACAGTATCATCTTCACCATAGATTGCGAACACTTCCCCATCTTCTAGTCCCATCAAATCTCTGAGACCTTTGGGGACGACTATCTGTCCCTTAGACGAAAGCCGGGTTAACTCAACTTCACTCATACTATTAAGTAAGATAATCTTACTAATTAATCTTTTCCTCCTTTTTGCACAGACCAAAATCAAAACGGTAAACTCTGCAGAATTAACAAGTTAATTCTTTGCCTAGCGACTCACATAACTGGGTGCCATATGCACTACGGGTCTCAACTACGCTCCGACCAAATTGCTCCCTCTATCCCCAACTTCGTATCATGCTCCAGCCCCTTAAACGAAATCGTGCCCCGATCCCTATAGGAAACCACATATATCCAAATTACTTGTAAGCTTTCTTTCTATGTTCTACGGTGAGTATACTGATGGTATTATCAAATATATCAAAAAATACCATATAATCACCAACCCTTAATCTTCACACCCGATCACTTGCAATATATTTTGTATTATTATGTTGTCTTGGATCTATACCATACGTATTTACTTGCCTTCTAAACTCAGCTAATTTACTTTTAATTCTTTCTTGAATTTCGGGAGGGAAACCTTCGAGTTTATCTATGAATTTTTGCTTTGATTCAAAGTAGTATTCAGAGGATGTCATCTAGCGACTTTCCCTCTTGTTTTCTTGCATTTTCGATTTCTTTTTTTACTTTGTCTGAAAGTTCTTTCTGCTCTATGTTTCTTAAAAGATTTCTGAGAAGCTCGCCTCTAGATGTATAGTCTCCTTTTTCAACAAGTTCATCGATTAGCTTTATTTGATCGTTTGTCGCTCTAAAACTAATTGTTTTTGTAGCCATACCGTGTATACTATTGTATATTATGGTATATGTGATTTGTGGTTTTCTCGTCTCAAAATGCTCACGACTCTCGGTGATCTAACGAGTTAATTCCTCGCCATTCGATTGGATAACTGTGTGCATATGTGCTACGTTCCTCCGTGACCACAAAGGGCCCTGAGAGCAGAAATCCACCGATTATCTGTGGAGTTGGGTGTTAAGCGAGAAATATTTCAATTTCTTGAGTATATTTTTTAACCTCTTTAAACTCATATCATTCTTTTGCCTTTTCAGCGACCTTTCCGATATATATAGCAGCAAAAACTGCTATTATCGTCACGATAACTGCATAAACTAATAACGCTATTATTGTGCCTCCAGATGTAAAATATCTTTTAAATAACTCCTGAATAGCACTGTTCCATGCTAACGCTGCTATCAATCCAAAGGCTGCTGTCATCAAACTAGCCAATTTTTCTATCACCTCGACCTTCATATCTTATCCCTCATCATGCTAAAATATTATTAAAACTATATATCGTTTATCGCTTTTGTTTTACCGTTTAAAAAGGGATGAATCATTTCTCCCAATAAAAGAAAAGTAAAAAATTGGAAGATAGATCGAAATTCGAAGAGATAGCCTTAAACCGAATGATTTAGCTATCTCGGTCCTGATCTTCCTCCTGTTCGCTGTTATCCATCGAAGTTCCTTGAATGGTTGGAAACTCTTTTCTCTATGAAAAATATATTTTGGACAGTTTATCATTTGCCATCGATAGTATCTAGTTTTTGCCCCCTAGACCCGACACCCACCTATTAGGAGGAAGTTATATCTAGGGTCATAGAGGCGATATCTACATCTTCCTCTTTTCTTAAAGCTTCTAGGATCTTCCTGCTGAGTCTATCATGTAATTCTCTCCTGCTCCTAGCATCCGTTATGTACCTAATATTTAGGTCTATCCAGTTATCAGTTATCTTGACATATACAGAGGGTTCGACCGCTTTTTTTGAGATGTAATATTTTTTCTGTAGTCCTATTAGTTCTTCTGCAGCTTTTTTTGCCATGGAGGTAGTTTCCTCTTTAGTTATATCTTCTATTATCTGTATTGCTCTCTTCCAATCGGATTCGTATTTGATCGGTACATTTATCTCATCCCACAGAAAGTTGTTATCTTTAGTGTAGTTGGTTATGGAATCCGATATGATCACTTTGTTCGGTACTGTAACAACCCTCCCAGTGGGTTGATCTCCATCCACCCATCCCTTTATCTCCAAAATGGTCGTAGAGAGTATGCCTATATCGATCACATCACCGAATCTTTCATCCATTTCGACCCTGTCACCAACCGTATAAAGATTGGTTAAAAATATCAGCATACCTCCTAAAAAACTTTTAAAGAAATCCTGTAGAGCTATCGCTACTCCAGCTGCTATAAGGCCGTAAGTGACGAGTAAAGCCTGAGGGTCTTCTATTCATATACTGAATAATATACCGATAAAGGTAAAGATATAGAGTATTGAAACGACCTTTCTAAAAGAGTATCTAGTTTTCGTCTCTTTGATCTTTTGGGAAACGGTCTCCTCTAATATCAGTTTGAAAAAGAAATAAACTAGAGTGAATGAGAGAGCGGAAAAAAATAGATTCATGACTACATATCTAGGATAACTCAGAGATATGAACCAGATCCCTGCAGTAATCAGTGCGAGTATGATTTGATTAATGACTTTTCTGATCATCCCGTAGTGATATTGGATAAGTCATACTAATTTTTTGTTGAAACATTCTAGGTGATCATCATCTTAGGTCTTGACCGATGATGAATTCGATAGGAACAAATTCTTTTCTTGTAAAGAGAGATGTCCCCATTGCGAGTAAGATATAGAGACGTTGTGGGATCTCCGGATATCAAATGAATTTTCACAAAATTCTTGTGAAACTACAAGTGTAAACATCACCAACTACGTATTATCGAAAACCTGTTGCTCATAGGCTTCTCTTCTATATCCAACCATATTCTTATGCTAGGAGGTGGAAAACGACTCTTCCATGGTCTTAATTTTTTCACCTCAACTCCTTAACCAGGACACCCACCTTATCTCTACATCTATAATTATATGCTATCGTATATTCAACGTTCTCGAACGGGTCCGCAGCGAGGGAACATTTTCCTTCTTGGAATGCCTTTCACTCGCGTTTGATAAGAAGCAACGGACTTATTTGTTTCCTGTTTCAACGTGTCTGGAATGTATTTTCGTTTTTTTTTAATGTACTTAAAGATTTACGTTACCGGGCTGTTTCGGGAAAAGAACTGTATCTTTAACATCATCAAGACCGCATATGTATCTTGTCAGACGTTCGATACCTAGTCCGAAACCGGCGGAAGGTGGTAATCCCCTTTCGGCGATATCTAAATATTCTTTAAAATCATCTGTATTTAGACCCTGTTCTTCAAGCCTCTTTCTTATTCTATCCGGTTCGTGTTCTCTTTCTCCCCCTGATAGAGCTTCCCCATAACCTTCCGGATATATCATATCCATATCTCTCAGTATGCCCGGCCTCGATGAATCTTCTTTATCATAAAATTCCCGATCTTCTGATGGAATATCTACAATCCAAAAAGGATCATCTTTCTCTTGAGATATAACTTCTTCAAATATCCTACCGAATTTGTTGTAAGCATGATGATATTTTATCCTCTCAAAAGGGACGTCAGGGACCTTTAATTCTCTATCGAAAAATTTCAGTTCCTCTTTATTTTCTTCATTGATTTTAGAGATAATGTGAGTAATGAGCTCTTCCCCTAATTCGATCACATCTTCTCTAGTCGCCTGAGCCATCTCAAGATCGAGTTGAGTGAACTGGACTAGGTGTTGACCTGTTTCGGTGAGCTCGATTGGTTCCAATCTTACATTAGGTGAAAAAGTGAATATTTTATCAAAGGATAATAGAGCTACCTGCTTGTGGAGTATCATACTGCGAGTGAGTTGGTATTTTCCACCGTAGTATTCGAAATCTGCTCTTCCTGTTGCATGTCTAAGAGGGTCGGTTTCAGGAGATATTATCACTGGAGATATCTCAACAAAACCTTTCTGCCTCAAAAAGTCACCTATTATTTTTTTAAGGGAACTTTTAATTTTCACAGTTTCCTTCAATTTACCGTCAAAAAACCTTTCGTACTTTTCGTTATCCATCTTGTTAACCCCTATCAACTCGTTTAATTTTAAATAACAGCTAGTTAAGCGATATTTATTGTTTTTTATACAGTATCACTCCTAGGAAACATTGAATTTATATCACACCATCCTTTTATACCGTACCATGAAACGGATATTGATCGGAGTCGCTTGGCCGTATGCTAACGGTCCAATACACATAGGACAGGTCGGAGGATGCTACTTACCGCCGGACATATTCAGACGATATCATAAGATGAACGGCAACGAGATATTGATGGTATCCGGTTCCGACCAGCACGGAACACCTGTGACGGTAACTGCTGAAGAAGAAGGTCTCACTCCAAAGGAAACCGCTGAAAAGTATCATAATATCAACAGTAAAGCACTCGAGGACCTAGGTGTGGAATTTACTTTATTCACTTACACGATGAATTCAACACACAAAAGGGTTGCAAAGGATATATTCAAGACCCTTCATGAGAAAGATTACATCTATCGTGACACCATGGAAACCTTCTACTGCCCAGACTGTGAGAAGTTCCTTCCAGATAGATATGTCATGGGAACGTGTCCTAACTGCGGTCAAAAAGATGTGAAGGGTGATCAATGCGACGAATGTGGGTTACTTCTAGATCCAGAAGACTTGATCTCTCCGAGATGTATGTTCTGTGGAGGAGAACCTAGTTTAAAAGAGAGTGAACATTTCTTCCTAAAATTATCCGCTTTCCAACAAGCACTTGAAGATTATATCGAAGATAAGGATTACTGGAAGAATCACGTACTGAACTTCACTAAGAGCTGGTTAGATCGTGGTCTTGAAGACAGACCGATATCCAGAGATATGGGATGGGGGATATCTGTTCCGGTGGAAGGTTATGAGAAAAAGAAGATATACGTTTGGTTCGAGGCTGTCATCGGTTACCTATCGACTTCGATTCTCTGGTCTGAAAGAACCGGTAAAGATTGGGAGAAGTTCTGGAAGAACCCGGATTGTGAGCATTATTACTTCTTAGCCAAGGACAATATACCGTTCCATACGATCATATGGCCTGCCATACTCATGGGTTATGACGAAGAATTGAACCTACCTTACGACGTACCCGGTAACCAGTACATGCGTCTAGGTGGGGAGCAGTTCTCCACTAGCAGGGGAAAAATCGTTTCACTCCCCGACGTTTTAAAGGGTTTCGACGCCGATGCCATCAGGTATTACATAACGATGATAATGCCTGAACTCAAAGATACCAACTTCACCTGGGAGGATTTCGCAGAGAAGAACAATTCAGAACTGGTTGGAAATCTAGGTAACTTCATCCATAGAGTTTTATCCTTCACGCATTCCAAGTTCGGATACATTCCAGAATCTGGTGAACTGAGCGACAGGGATGAAGAGATATTGAAAACCATTCAAGAAAAAGTAAAAAAAGTGGGTAAAAACCTCGAAGCTAGAAAGTTCAAAGACGGCTTGAAAGCACTCTTAGAACTATCCAGAGAGGGTAATCGTTATTTCAACGACCAGGCCCCGTGGTCTGAGATCAAAGAAGATGAAGACAGGTGCAAGATCACACTGAACATAGCACTTCGTATAGTTAAAGCCATATCCGCTGCAGGAGCACCTTATCTACCCAACAGTATGGATGAATTGTGGACTTTACTAGGTGAAGAAGGAAGTATCCATGAAGCATCATGGGACCAGGCATTCGAAGATTTAAAAGTAAAACACGAGTTAAAAGAGCCTGAACCACTTTACAAAAATATAGATTTAGACGATTTGAAAAAGGAGGAAAAGATCATGGAAGAACTATCTAAATTAGATATGAGAGTAGGAGTTATCAAAGAGGTTAAAGAACATCCAAATGCAGATAAATTGTACATAGCTAGAGCGGAGATAGGAGATGAAAAAAGAACTTTAGTCGCAGGACTGAAGCCCTATTACAATAAAGAAGAAATGGAAGGCAAGAAGATCGTAGTTTTGATGAATTTAGAACCTGCTAAACTCAGAGGCGTAACATCTGAAGCTATGATGCTGGCGGCACAAGAAGGTGACACCGTATCACTTTTAGAACCAAAAGGAGAAGTTGGTGAACAGATCAAAGGTTCTAAAAAAGGTGCTGAAGAGATCTCATTCAACGATTTCCAAAAGCTAGACCTGAAAGTCGGAAGATGGAAAGATGACAAGATTTTTGCCGGAGAAGAAATCACTCCTCATGAAACTGAAAGCTTCGACGGCACCGCTGCATTTATGATCAAAGATGGAATGGCTGTAGTGTTATCGGATACGGAAGGGCCAGTTGGCTTAGATAAGCAATTAAAACCCGGCAGTAAAATAATGTAACTCTCTCCAATCGTAAGGTATATATCGGATATGCTTAATAGGACATTTCGCTGATGAAAGACAGATTTGGTAGAGAGATAACAAACATCCGTATTTCCATCACCCAACGATGTAATCTAGAGTGTTTTTACTGTCACGAAGAAGGAGAGAACGGTTTAAATAAAGGAGTGCTCAGCCTCGAAGATTTAGAGCCTATACTAAAAACCGCAGAAAAACTAGGTATGTCAAAAGTAAAATTTTCCGGCGGAGAGCCGTTGGTACATCCCGATATAGTCGAGATAATATCATTAGCAAATGATTACATGGATGAGATCTCACTAACAACGAATGGTATTTTACTACCTGAGTTAGCGGAACAATTGAAAAACGCAGGTCTAGACAGAGTTAACATCAGTCTGGATACATTGGATAAAGAAACCTATGAAAGACTTACTTATTACGATAAGTTAGATAAAGTCAAAGAGGGGATCAGAAAAGCGGTTGATACGGGACTATTCCCTATCAAGATCAACATGCTATTGATGGCCGGCATCAACGATGATGAGGTCGAGGATATGATCGAGTTCTCGGCGAGTTCAGGAGCTATACTGCAGGTAATCGAGATGACGTCCAGTGTAGAAAATATAGATGAAGATACGTTCTCTAAGTACCATAAACCTCTTGGTGAGTTAGCTAAGGAATTAGAGGATAGAGCTATCGAGGTAAAAGAAAGAAAGATGCACTCCCGGAAGAAATATTTTTTAGATGAACCTGAAACACAGGTCGAACTGGTTAGGACCATGCATAATACACAGTTTTGCGACAACTGCACCAGGCTTAGAGTGACTTCGACGGCCGAACTAAAACCGTGTCTTTTAAGAACTGATAATCATATAAGCATAAGAGAGGATATCGATAAGGGATCGCCTTTGAAAGAAAAATTCATAGAGGCAATCTACAATAGAGAACCATATTGGCGTGATTGAAGATGGAATATAATATAAGGGTAACGAAGGAAGATTTCTCTATAGATGAGATAAAAGATGAGATAATGAGTGACGATACCGGTGCAGTTGTAGTTTTCAATGGTGTTGTACGTTCAACAAACAACGGATACAGCGTTAAAAGTTTGGAGATCCAGAGATACGAAGACATGACCCTTGATGAACTTAAAAAGGTGAGAGAAGAAGTTATCAACAATTTCAAGATCGATGATATTTACATACTCCACAGGTACGGACTCTTAAAAGTTGGAGATAATATAGTTGGGATCGTTGTAACCGCTCCCCACCGGGATGCAGCCTTCGATGCGTGTCGATACTGTATCGATCGCTTGAAGGAGATAGTCCCGCTTTGGAAGAAAGAAACTACAGAGGAAGGTGAAGATAAGTGGGTGTAGAGAAGGGGATGGTCGATATAAGTGAGAAAGAAGTGGTAGAGCGGGAAGCAGAAGCTAAAGGTAAGATCAAACTCGATAAAAACACTTTACAAGCTATAGATCAAAAAAAGATAAAGAAGGGAGATCCCTTCGAAGCCGCTAAGATATCCGCTATCAATGCGGTTAAAAATACACCTGATTTACTTCCTTACTGCCACCCTATACCTGTTGAGGGTGTGGATATCTCATTCGATGTGGGTGAGGAATATATCGAGATGAGGTGCAGGGTAAAAGCTCCCTACAAAACAGGTGTAGAGATGGAAGCTTTGACCGGTGTTAGTGTTGGGTTGTTAACTATCTGGGATATGGTTAAGTATCTAGAAAAAGATGAGATAGGTCAATATCCATCCACCAGGATCACGGATATAGAAGTTGTTGAAAAGATAAAGAAAAGTGAGTGATATTATGGGACATAAAGAGCATAAAAGAGCAGCTCCAGATGATATTCGATGTAAAGTTATCACCGTCAGCGATACAAGGGATAAAGAGACTGACGAATCCGGGAAACTTATACGAAAACTTTTAGAAGAACATGGTCACGGGGTCTGTTCATATTCGATAATACCCGATGAGATGAACATGATAAAAGAAGAACTTGGTACGAAAGATGCCGATGCGTACATAATAAACGGTGGAACGGGGATAAGCAGTAGAGATGTTACCCCGGATGCTGTAAAGGACATCGTTGACAAGATCTTACCTGGATTTGGAGAAATGTTCCGAAGTTTAAGCTATGAAGAGATAGGTTCTGCAGCCTATCTGAGCAGAGCTATCGCAGGTGTGAATGATAAACAGGTGGTTTTTGCTCTACCCGGATCTAAAGCTGCAGTTGAACTTGGTATGGAGAAATTGATACTTCCTGAACTCGGTCATCTGGTTTACGAGGTGAATAAGTGATGGGTGAACAGCGTCCCTTCGGTGAATTGATCACTTATAAAGATGCCCTGAACACAGTGATGGAGATAACACCTTTGATGGATGAAACAGAGTACGTCTCTCTCAGTGATTCCGTTGGTAGGGTACTAGCCGAGGATGTCAAAAGCGATATCTCAGTGCCCCCTTTCGCTCGTGCGGCTATGGATGGTTTTGCCGTAAAAGCTGACGATACCTATGGTGCAGGTAAATTCGATCCCAATAATTTAGAAGTTGTCGGGAACATCCATGCAGGTGAAAGTCCTGATCTCGAGATTGAAAAGGGTAAATGTACTCAGATCGCCACCGGTGCTCCCATGCCTGAAGGAGCCGATGCGGTTGTGAAGGTCGAAAATACGGAGATCGATGATGAATGGATGGTGCAGATATACGAACCGGTACATCCGGGACAGAACGTATCGCCAAGGGGAGAAGATATCGAAGAGGGCGAAGTCGTTTTGAAAAAAGATGAGTTCCTTACATCTGCTAAGATCGGTGCTTTAGCTGCCATGGGCAAAGAAAAGGTCAAGGTATATCGTAAACCACGTATATGCATTATACCGACCGGCGACGAGGTGGTTCCGTCCGGTGATGAATTGAAACCGGGCCAGATATACGATGTCAACTCTTACACATTGACCAGCATGATACTCCAGAACGGCGGAGAACCGACGAAAGCTGACATAGTCCATGACACAATCGAAGGACTCAAGGAAGAGATTAAGAAAAAGGCTGGATCCTTCGACATGGTTCTATTTTCAGGTGGAAGTTCAGTGGGAGATAAAGACTTGGTAGTGGATGCTATAAGGTCTATAGGTGAAGTGATATTCCACGGAGTCAAATTGAAACCCGGTAAGCCGACCCTTTTCGGACGTGTAGATGGAACTTTAGTAATCGGTATGCCAGGTTATCCAACGTCCTGTTTAAATACCGCTCAACAGCTCATAAGACCTGCTATCAGAAAGATGGCTAGACTACCTCCACCGGCAGAACGAACAAAGGAAGCTATCTTGGCCAAAAGGATAGTTTCTTCATTGGGTAGACAACAGTACATGACCGTTAAGCTGGACGGAGATAAAGCCCATCCCGTTTACAAACAGTCCGGAGCCATAACGAGTATGGCACAGGCCGACGGATATTTCGAGATACCTGAAAATGTGGAATTAGTGGATAAGGGCCAGAAGATAACGGTCACATTTTTTTAAATCCGTTCAAGAAGTGTGATAAATGTCACGGAATCAGAGATTTTGCTTATTTTTTCACTCCAATCGCTCCGCTCATGTAGTAAAAAGTGCGGGGGGAGGGATTTGAACCCTCGGATGCCTGTGCAACAAGGTCCTAAGCCTTGCCCCTTTGGCCATGCTCGGGTACCCCCGCAGTGTGATAAAATCATCAGAAATTACACCCTTCTCTGACGTTGTAATCTCAGAATTATCTTGGTAATAAAACTTTGGGAATCTAACTATCAGCAGAGGCGAACTTTCCTACCGCTTTTGTCCCTTTCGAACTTTCCAAATTCTTTCATTTTCTTCAGTTCATCATCGTAAAAGACCGGTCCGTCTCTGCATACCTGGTATCCGTTTATAGAGCAGGAATCGCATAGACCCATACCACATTTCATGTACCTTTCCAAGGATGCCTGGACTGGAACATTTTTTTTGGCAGCGATATCCGCTGTCCTCTGCATCATAGGTTCCGGTCCACAAGTGATAACACAATCGATATCGTGCAGCATCTCTTCAATGATCTCGGTTACGAATCCTTCGTGTCCCTTGGTGCCGTCGTCTGTTGCCACGTGTAAATGAGTCAAATCGGACAGTTCATCTTCGAAGAGAAGCTCCTCCTTGGTTTCAGCGCCTAGGGCACATTTTACGTTTTTACTCTTAGAAACCAGATCCACTATCGATGGTCTTATAGACGCACCTCCTATTCCACCTACGACCGCTAACACATTATCGGACACCAAGGAATACCCTCTCCCGAATGGCCCACGTATACCGAGTTTGTCACCTTCTTCAAACTCGTGAAGTGCTTCCGTCGCACTACCTACATTTCGAACCGTGATCCCTTGCACTTCTTCCTGATGTGATAAACTCATGGGAACTTCATCCACCCCAGGGATCCAGACCATAACGAATTGACCTGGATCGATCTCTTTATCCCATTCGAAAAATAGTGATTTGATGCTCGGAGTCTGAGTTTTAATCTCGTTTATAGTTACGATATCTATCTTGCTCATCGGATAGGGTATCATCTAAAAATTTAATAGTTTTTCGTACACATTTTACGAAAACTCTTCGTCCCTAAAGCGGAGGATTTATTTATTCTCGATGATTCACCAAATCATGTCCGATAAAAAGCCTAAAGCGGTTATCGAAACTAACCGAGGGAAGATAAAGTTAGAATTGTTCAAAGAAGATGCCCCTAAAACGGTAGAGAATTTTATAAAATATACGGAAGACGGATTTTACGATGGCCTGATTTTTCACAGAGTGATAAAAGATTTTATGATACAGGGCGGAGGTTTAAAACCTAATTTGGATGTTAAAGAACCCCCCTACTCATCTGTTATGAACGAGGCCAAGAAGAGCGGTCACTTGAACAAAAGAGGAACCATATCCATGGCTAGAACTTCTGATCCACATTCTGCTACAAGTCAGTTCTTCATCAACACTAGTGATAATCGAGGATTAGATTGGGATAAGAACCCGCACGGTTACTGTGTTTTTGGAAAAGTCGTAGAAGGGATGGGTGTCGTTGATGAGATAGAATCAGTCGACACAACATCTATGGATGGTAGAGATGATGTTCCTTCCACTAAAATGATTATCAAAAACGTTACAATCGAGTGAACTTGTTACAATAAAAAGGTAAACACTTATAATAAAGCTCTATATGGGAAATCTATGTCCCTGATTGATAGCATCAAGGAGTTGAAAGAGGAAAATGATGCGGTCATCGTCGCACATAATTATCAGATCGGAGAGATCCAGGATATCGCTGATTTTGTAGGAGATTCATTTGGGTTAGCTAAAAAAGTTGCAGAACTCGATGTTACAAACGTCATCTTTTGCGGAGTAGAGTTCATGGTGGAATCGGCAGTTATACTTAACCCACATAAGAATATCATACATCCGGAACTTAAAGCGGGCTGTCCCATGGCGGAGATGGTGGATACAGATGACCTTTTACAGTACAAACAAAAGCATCCAAACACCGCTGTGGTTTCATACGTCAATACCAAGGCGGAAACAAAGGCGGAATCCGATATCTGCTGTACATCTTCCAACGCCGTGAAAGTTGTTGAAAGTGTATCTAACTCAAGGGTTCTTTTCGTTCCAGATAAGAATCTCGGTAATTACATAACGAGGTTCGTCAAAGACAAAGAAGTCGATATATGGGATGGATTCTGCGGTACTCACGATAAGATCACTCCAGATGATGTGCAGGAATTGGTTGACAGATACCCTGATGCCGAGATAGTGGTACATCCTGAGTGTAAACCGGAGGTCGTGGATATGGCGGATCATACTGAGTCTACGGCAGGGATATTGAGACGGGCCCACGAGTCAGATAAAGACCACATGATAATCGGGACTGAAAAAGAGATGGGGCATAGATTGAAGAAAGAAGTATCGGATAAGGAATATCACTTCCCGGGCAACCCCACCTGTCAAAACATGAAGAAGATAACTTTAGAAAAAGTTCTCAAATCCCTTGAAAACTTGGAACCTGTCTTGACTGTTGATGAGGAAATAGCACGTAGAGCTAGGAAACCTCTAGAACGTATGGTCCAGATAGGAAGAGGAAGTGAATGATATCGAATACCCATGAATGTATCAAAACTGATTTTATCGTCGTAGGGAGCGGCATCGCCGGCCTTTACACTGCTTTGAACCTCAGCAAATTGGGCGATGTAAAGGTGATCACGAAAGATGAAGTTCAAGAAAGTAGTACACAGTATGCTCAAGGTGGCATCGCCGCTGTTCTAGATAAGGGCGATTCATGGGAACTCCATATGGAAGATACTCTAGAAGCTGGGGACGATTTCTGTGATAAAGAAGCTGTTAAAGTTTTAGTAAAGGAAGGTCCGGATAGGGTTAACGAACTCATCAGGTTGGGTACTCGATTCGATTTTATCGAAGGTGAATTGGATCTAGCTAGGGAGGGAGCACACAGCAGAAGAAGAGTACTTCACGCAAGGGGAGATGCTACAGGTGAAGAGATCAGGGAATCCCTTACAGAGGTAGTCAGGGATAATGAGAATATCGAATTAAATGAGAGAACCTTTCTCATAGATTTTGAAGTAAAGAATAACAAATTCGCTGGAGCCCTATGTTGGGATCACGATAAAAAAACCCTAGTATTTTACCACGCATCCTATGGGATCTTGGCAAGTGGGGGTTGCGGCGTAGTTTATAAAAATACTACAAATCCCTCGGTCACAACCGGTGATGGAGTCGCAGTTGCTTATAGGGCCGGTGCAGATATCACAGATATGGAGTTTATCCAGTTCCATCCTACAGCGTTATACGATCCAGATGGAGTTTCGTTCCTGATATCTGAAACCGTTAGAGGTGAAGGTGGAATCTTACGGAACGAAAAAGGCGATAGGTTCATGAAAAAGTATCATCGAGATGCTGAACTGGCTACCAGGGACGTAGTTGCCAGGGCGATAATCGAAGAGGCTAATAAATTCGATAAAGAGCATGTGTGGTTGGATGTGACTCACTTAGACGAGAAGTATATCCGTGGTAGATTTCCCAAGATTTATCGTACTTTGAAAGAAGGAGGGATAGATATGAAAGAAGACTGGATACCGGTAATACCTTCAGCACATTACATGATAGGCGGGGTTAAAACCGACCTTCATGGAGCCACTTCTGTAGAAAACTTGTTCGCATGTGGGGAAGTAGCTTGTACCGGAGTTCATGGGGCTAATCGGTTAGCCAGCAATTCTTTACTTGAAGGGATCGTTTTCGGGCATAGAATATTTGATAAGATCAGTCAGAACGGGTTCGAAAGCAAGCCAAAAAGATCCGATGAAATCAACATCCCAGAGTTTGAAGATACTCAAGTCGATTTTAAAGAACTTAGGAACGAATTGAGGGATAAAATGATCCGTAATGCCGGTATAGTACGAAAAAAAGATACACTCATGGGACTGATCTCTTGGCTTGAAGATAAGATAGAACTCGTAGAGAATATCAAATTATCGGATCTAGATTCCCAGGAAGTTAAAAATATGCTCAGAGTCGGAATGTTAATATCTCGTTCCGCTTTATTGAGAAAAGAAAGTAGGGGAGCACATTATCGGATCGATTATCCCAAAACTAAAGAGGGTTGGAAGGATAGACATGTCATATTCAATAAAGATGATCCAAAGGGGTATGTAAAATGAATGAAGAAATCGTCAGGAAGATAGTTATCGATGCCATAAAAGAGGATATAGGCACAGGTGACATCACAACAGAGAACGTGGTAGATGAAAATGAAAGATCTAAAGCGGTCATCATTTTCAAGGAAAATGGAGTACTAGCTGGTATCCCAGCAATCAAGATGGTTTTTAGTGAAATCGATGATGATTTAGAGATCACTTTACTGAGAAAAGAGGGAGAAGCAGTCAAAATCGGTGAGAAAGTAGCTGAGATAACTGGTAGAACTAGGTCAATATTGATGGGTGAAAGACTGGCCTTAAATTTCCTTCAAAGACTATCTGGAATAGCCACCAACACTAGAAGATACGTCGAGAAGCTGGAGGGAACAGATGCGAAGGTTGTGGATACCAGAAAAACTACCCCGAACCTACGGATTTTAGAAAAACACGCAGTTAAGGTCGGAGGAGGTACCAACCACCGCATGGGCCTTTATGATGCTATTCTTATCAAGGACAATCATATCCGCTCGGCCGGTGGGGTCAAAGAAGCGATCAAGAAAGTTGAAACCGGACACACGGTCAAGATCGAAGTGGAGGTTGAATCGTTAGATGATATCGAAGAAGCCCTAGAAGCTGGTGCAGATATAATCATGCTGGATAATATGGAATCTAGTGAGATGCAGAAAGCTGTTGAGATTATCGGAGGTCGAGCTATCATAGAAGCATCTGGAGGTATAACCCTTGAAAATATCAGGGGAATTGCTGAAATCGGTGTCGATGTTATCTCGGTAGGGGCTTTAACTCACCAGATCAGATCTATAGACATATCACTTGATTTAACCGAACAGTAAGAACAGTATCGATGCAACTCCTATAGATATAGCTAACATCGGAACCATCAATTTCAAGAACTTGTTCATATCTCCATCGAAGTATTCTATTGAGATACTTATGCAGGGATGCACTGGTGTGACAATATAACCTGCAAAGATCGCAACATACATGGCCTGAAATGCCCACAACGAAAAAGAACCCTCTGTTGCTATATAAATTGGAGCTATTATCGAGGCGGGTACCATTATCCTACCAGTTCCAAAACCTAGTAGAAACCCAATCCCAACTAACAATACAACACCAGGAACAGCTAGCTCACTTATCATACCTTCTATGCCTGATGAATGGAATACGTTGATGAAAAAGTAAAGCGTGAAAACTAATATCATAAAATTCCATGGCTTCATTTTGAACGCAGCTCTTTTTATTAACGATTTTTTTCCTTTATCTATGAAGTAAATCGCTAAAATCAGACTGATAGAAACAGCAATCAATACGAAGATATTTTCCAAATGTTCGGAAATACCGACTCCATAACTCAATCCTGCCCAGATCACAGGAGCCGCAAGGAGTACTGACATGGGTGGGATAAGAGAATGTATATCGATCTCAGAATCATATATCATCTTACCATCTGCTTTTTTAAGCAGGAAAAAATAACCTAAGATAATGGTGAATATGAAGAAAGGAGTCTGAAATATTATGATATTGAAAACAGAAAGATTTGCGTGATCAGCGGCAACGATTATCGCATAGGATATGGGATATATGAAATAAATTATATGTCTGAACCAGACATTGATTCCAGTTTTTATGTACCCTGGTAAACCACTTCCAGCCTTGTCTATGACTGGTGCGGAGAAAAGGGCACCACCCGGGATGGGTAAAAGACCTATGAAAGCCGGAGTCGATCCCAAAAATGGACGTTTCCCGATCCTGAGATTTTCGATGATATCTTCGAGCCCTCCACTTTCTTGAAGGATGCCACCTATCAGTGGTATTATTCCCAGTGCTAGGATTAAAAATATAGTGTTTGGAGTAGTGATAGTGATATAAAGCTGATTCAGAATTTCAAGTGGAGTGAGGGTAAAAATCCCGAGTATTATGCTCCCGAAAAATAATGCTAGTGTGAGATGATACTTGGCACCAAGAACGATCACAACCATCGCTAACAAGAAACCGAACCAATTGATCGACATTCTGAAACTTGGAGAAAGGTCTCTCTTTTAAATCTTTTCCTGTATTTATCTCACTTTATTATTACTCCCATCACTCCCAACCTGTATTTCGTTTTTTCTTTTGCATCAGCAAAATCAGAGAAGGCGTCGGAGTAATCGATGTTATCCGCCATCAATAAACCTCCATCCTTCAAGTGCTTCCAAGCTATAGAAAATTCGAACATCATCCCCTCATAAGAGTGATCACTATCGTGTATGAATATATCGATCTCTGAGAGTGTTTCCATCAATCTAGGAGTTTCGTAGAACGTGTTTCCAAGGATATGTGTCCAATTGGATCTGAATTCGTCTGGGACTACCCACCCGGAATATTTCGTAGACGGTACCACAGCACCTGTTCTCCCGTCTGGTTCTTCCCCTGGTTCGATATATTCCGGCATATCAATCGAGTAAAGTTTACCTTTCCCATTCTCAGATAATGCTTTCAATATCACAGAGGATGAAAAACCGTTGCAAACACCCGTTTCCACCACAATTTCAGGTTCCTTTTCTCTGATCAACGAGTATAGCTTATTGCCGTTGTCCTCTCCTAGAATCGCAGGATGGTACTGATCGTCAAGCTTTTTGAACTCATCGTCGATTTTCTTTTTGATTTTTTCTATGAAGTCACAGATATCGTATTCTTTCTTCAAAGGATAATCTTCAAAATCGTCCCAGAAATCGCTCATATTTATTCTACCTCTACTACCACATCGATATAACAGGCATATTAAATTTTTGAATAATATTGAAAGCAGGGCCGAATCTTTTTTATTTTATCAGTATATTTGCTTTTTGAGAACATGATCGATGTAGCAGTATTGGCTTCTGGAAGTGGGACGGATTTTCAATCGATAATCGATGCCTCTAAACAAGGTGAGATTGATGCAAATGTGGTCTTATTGATCTGTAACAACCCTGGAGCTTACTGCGTCGAAAGGGCCAAAGAGAACGATATCGATTACCGTGTGATATATCACCGTGGTAAAAGTCGTGAAGAACATGAAGAAGAAGTCTCAAAAGTGATAGACCAGTATGATCCAGATCTTATCGTTCTAGCAGGGTACATGAGGATATTTACGGATTATTTTGTTGACAAGTACTACGGACGGTTGATCAACATTCACCCCGCGTTACTACCTCTATTCGGCGGTCCTGGGTTTTACGGTGAGAAAGTTCACGAATCTGTTTTGAAAGCAGGTATGAAAAGGACCGGCTGTTCTGTTCACTTTGTAACAAACGAAGTCGACATGGGTCCGATAATCGACCAGCGCTGCGTGGAAGTCAAACCTCATGACGATGTCGATAGTTTGTCCGAGAGGGTTTTAGAGGTAGAGCACGAGCTTCTTCCATCGGTAGTTGGAGCTTTTGCAGAGGGGAAGGTCAAACTCGAGGATGGTAAGGCCTGGATCGAAGAGTGAGAATCATAGATTCTTCTTACTTTTTCATTTCTCGTTAAACTCAAAATAGAAAATGCGTTTGTGCAATCACAGATTTCACTCGTTTTCAAACTTTATCGCTTCGCTCAAAAGTTAATGAAAGCGCCG
>JAFDTG010000080.1 GCA_019594235.1 Candidatus Saliniplasma halalkaliphilum
GGATTGATAGAGGCCAAAAAGAGACTGGAACGATTGTATAATACCATCCGAAGGGCGGAGAAATCTGAAGGTGGAAATAAAGATAGTCTAAAAGATGAAATAAAAGAGGTCAGGACCGAGTTCGAAAAGGCCATGGACGATGATTTGAACACACCTTCAGCCGTGAGTATTTTACTCAAATTTTCAAATCGAATAAACAAGAATTTGGATAATAAAAAAGAACTTCTAGACGAAGCCGTTTCAACTCTAAGAGAGCTATCTAGCATTCTAGGTTTGAAGTTGGAAAAGGAATCAGGTGATAAGGGTGCAAGCGACTTTATTGACTTCATTTTGGAGATAAGAGAGAATCTTAGAGAAAGAGGTGAATACGATCTCGGCGATAAGATCAGGGACACTTTAACCGAAAAAGGTGTGATCGTAGAGGATTCACCTCAAGGGCCAAAATGGCATTTTGAATAGAACTTTATCAAACCGGTCCTTCCAGCGAATCTATCACTTCGATATCCCTCTTGATATTATCGATCAATTTTGAACCGGGATTGATCCAAGCTTTTACACTTTCATCTCTATAATCGATATCTCTTTTTCCTCCCCAGATACCGAACAAGGTGGTCTGAAATTCCGGTATTTTAACAGCACCGAAAGTCAAAGCAAGATCGTGCAGAAGATTGAGTAAAATTTCATCATCAATGATGTTCTCCTTGGATATGCTTTTTGGCATCTCAAGTATGAAGTAAGGTATTTCGCAGTTCTCTGCATGATTTCCCATGTTTCTATCGGTTGAAATGAGTGAGACTACGATATTCCTGTCCCAGCTGAACTTTTCGAGGGATTCGACTATCCTGATATCGTTCTTTTCAGAATCAGTTTTGGATGAAGTCCCTTTGATCCTAGCGGCGTTGAGTTTTCCTCTCAGGTAATTCAATTCTTCCGTTGCAAACTTAGCTTTTCTAGTCGATAATTTCCCACGATTTCTGAAGTTGAAACGGATGTCACCGATCTTAGTGTACATCCCCATCATCTTCAGGTTTGAGTTATCGTATTTATCCTTGATCTTGTGATCGATCTCGTTCTCAACTATAGAGCTGAGTAGGAAATCAAAGTACTCCGCTTTTATAACCGTTCCATCCTCGTATTTTAATGGGAATCGGCGGGAAAAAAGTCGGAAATATGCCAAATTGGTATCTATAGACATGAACACAGAACTGCTTGCTAAAGTCGGATCGATTTCACTTTTATACAGGAACTTGACCCATTCTTTGAACTCAAGCCAGTTCTCGAATTCCACCAATCCTGATGAGATCAAACTTTCTTTATAATCGTAGAAGTCGGGAATATCATCTCGGTCCCAATAATCTTCTTTTGAAGGATACGGGCCGAAATCACTTTTTCCGGATAATTCAACTTTATACATACCATCCTTTCGACTCACTTCGATGAGTTGAGTTTTAGTATAAGGTTCTATAACAGTAAAGCTATCGACACCGCTTTTCCCAGCTTCGTTTAAAAGTACCATCAATCTTTCTTTTGTTAGAACTTCTTCCATCAGTATTCACCCCCGTTACTTTTTTCTTTAAAATCTTTGATAGTCACGTCGTGGGACCGTATAGTAGGGAACGGTTTATCAGTATCATCGATGTCACCAGTGTAAACATAAAAAACATGGTCAAAATTGTATGAATGGGGATTTACTAAGGACCCCGCCACTAAATATTTTCTACCTCCTGTGATATCCAGTGCGATCTCATCATCTTCTTCGATAAGTCCTTCTAATGTCTCTCCCAAATTTATCCCATCATGGTCTTCTACTAGTGAAATATTTATTTCTCCGTTAAAACCATAATTTGAAAGTAATTTGTCAAAATCCCTTTTGAGCACTTTTGCCCTTCTTAAATTTTCTTTCTCTGACACCAACCATACTTCTTCAGGTTCGAACTTATTCTCTTTGATCACGGCCCATAAACTGTTAAGGGTTTCCCAGTAGTTTTTTCCCACCAATGTGATGTACTTCCTCATTCGTCTGACCTCGTTTGTTAATTACACACTGTATAAATATTGATTGCTATGTTTAGGAAGTTTAATGCCATCTTTTAGTGAACCTATTACCGAATGATTTTTGTATGTTACAATAGAATGTATATACATATGGAAATCCATAAAATGTTAGCTTGGATATCTATCATGTTGCTTTTAATAACATCTACTGGAATTTCTTTAGGTCAATCAATTATTATTGATGAAGATACGGATTTTGAAAACGAAACTGATTACCCTTTTAGTGAAACCTATCCTTCGGTGGAAGAATTATACGAATGGTATGAATCCCTTGAATCGGAGTACCCAGATCTGGTAAAAAAACATAATATTGGTAGGTCTTGGGAGGGTAGAAATATATGGGTTCTAGAGGTCACTTCATCAGAGGATACTCGAGTTGATGATAAACCAGCAATATTTATCGATGGAGGACTACACGCTAGAGAATGGTCATCTATACAGGTCGCATCTTATTTTGCATGGAGGATATTGTCAGAATATAGACATAACGATACGATTTATTGGATGGTCAATAATAGAAGGATCTTCGTTTGTCCTTTGTTGAACCCGGACGGATACCTTTATGATGGAAATGGAGCGATAGGTTCAGGAAGATTGTGGCGTAAAAATCGTAATGACACAACTCCGAGTAACTCAGTAGGTGTTGATCTTAATAGGAACTGGGACATATATTGGGGGTATGGTGACGATGAGCCACAGTCTCAAACCTATAAGGGTGAGTCTCCTTTTTCCGAGAACGAAACATCAGCCCTAAAAGACTTTATTCTTGAAAATAACATCCAGTCATACCAAAATTTACACTCCTTTGGTGGATATCTATTGATTCCATGGTCACATTCCCCTTACCCATCACAACATGATGATTGGTACCGAGACGTTGCAGAGAACATGGTTTCTCAAACCACTCTCTACGGAAATGAAAAAAGGAGGTATTCTTATGGTAGGGCTGATGAAAAAATAGGTTATTCTGCAACTGGAACAGCATCTGATTGGGTTTATGATAGTACTGGTGCACACTCTTTTACATTCGAAATATATACCAGTACTCATAGGTTTTACCCCCCTTATAGACATATAATGAGAATCAATCAGGATCTGGATGAGGCCTTAATATTTCAATCTAGAATTACCGATGTAGATTTAGGCGATGGGGATAAATTGCTTTTTCCTCCAACACCATATTTAGTCTATGGAAGGGTGGTAGATTCAAATGATAATGAGGTATCTGACAGATCAGTTTCTTTAACAAATCGGGAAACTGATGAGTCCATTTCGATCAAAACTGATAATAATGGTTATTATGAGTTAAATCTAGCTAATTTATTGGGTAGTGGGTATCAGGATGATGACACTTTCTTTCTTTCAGTAGATAATACAAGTCTTAATTTTACTGTAGATGAAACATGGGGCTCTAGATTTGATCTAACTACATCTTATAGATCCATGCCTTCGATTGTTGAAACCATTGAAATTATACAAGAAGATGGTGTTATCAAGCTTACCTGGGATGTTCCTGATGATAGAGGAAATCCAATATATCGATACAATATTTATAGAGATGGAAAATTGATAGACCATTCTAATGAAAACTATTATCAGGATACGGAACCTGAGAAATTCAGATTTTACACTTACCAAATATCTGCCGTAAATAGCAGTGGGGAAGGTCGAAGATCAGAAGAAGTTGATGTTTTTATTATAAATACGGACTTTTTTTATTATGTTGTGGTGGGGACAGCATTTTTTGCCCTTGTTTTAATAGTTTACAAAAGGAGAAAATACTGGGATGAGGATGAACAAAACAATAACTTTGTAGAAACATCAAGCAAAGATTTGCATTTTTGCCCTAATTGTAAGAGAGAACTACTGGAAGTAGCTACTGATTCATCAGCGTATTGTAATGGTTGTGGATTTGCCATTCAGGATTTAAAAGAGTTTGAAAAATAAGATGTTAACTTATCAAAAGATATATAAACGAATCCGGGATTCTCTGGGCTGGATTAATATGGCAGATATACCGGATTACATAGGTCCCATGGCTATGGGACTTGAGATGGGTGTGATTGTTCCTGGAATTGACATCGTAGATGAAGTATTCGAATCAGTAAAAAGATGTTATGATGACGATTTACTGGATGATAACGACATAGTATGCATAACTGAATCCGTAGTGGCTAGAGCCCAGGACAACTATGTGACGGTTGATGAAGTATCCAATGAGATCAGAGATGAACTCGGTCTTAAAAAGGACGGAACTATCGGTGTAGTGTTCCCTATAACTAGTAGAAATCGATTTTCGATGATCCTTGAATCGATCGCAGGGGCTGTACCCGATGGTAAGGTTGTAGTTCAGATGTCGTATCCATGTGATGAGGTAGGAAATCAAACGATATCACCTGATTTCGTAAATGATCTTGATAAAGAGGTCATTACCATGGATGATATCCATGAAGGTGTTTGTAAACATCCGATAACGGAAGTTAACTACATCGAATATTATAAGGGGATTATCGAAGACGCGGGAGCAGAACCTAAAATAGTATTATGTAACGATCCACTTCACATTTTAGACCATGATCCCGATGCAGTGATCGCCGCTGACATCCACACACGATTCGACACCAAAAACACGATCTGCCAAAAATTCGATAACTGTATAACCCTCTGTGAATTATTTAACGAAGGGGAATCCTGTTCAGATTGGGGACTTCTTGGAAGCAACATGTCCAGTGGAGGTCGACTCAAACTCGCTCCAAGAGATGGAAATAAAGTCGTGAAAGATATTCAGAAAAAAGTAAAAGATGAACTTGGGGTACAAGTCGAAGTGCTCATCTATGGAGATGGAGCTTACAAGGACCCGACTAGCGGTATTTATGAATTAGCAGATCCAAGTGTAACGGTCGCTTCAACTGACGGACTGAATCGGTTCAGGAGAGGTGTTAAGTACAAATTTTTAGCAGACACACTATATCATGAGGGTAAAGATGTAGATGAGATCGAAGAAATCCTTCAAGAAAAGAAAGATAGTAATAAATCAGAAAATGCTATCGAAAGAGAGGGTACAACACCCCGACGTATGGAAGACCTCTTAGGTAGTCTCGCAGACTTAGTGAGCGGCTCAGCCGATGCTGGAACACCAGTGGTACTCGTTAAAAATTTTTTAAATTAAAAGAGCCACCGACGGGATTTGAACCCGCGCTCTATGGTTTACGAAACCATCGCTTTGGCCAGCTAAGCTACGGTGGCATTTTGTTTCACAAAATCCCATCTACTCATCAAAAACATAGTGTTTTTGGTTCATACGGTGGCATTTCTATTACAATTTCAAAATGATCTCAAGACGCCTAATGGAATTTCTTTTTCGAGCGTTTAAGTGCTTCGATACCGGGCATTTCTCTCTGAGCTAAGAAACTGATACAGGATCCTCCTCCTGTTGAAATGTGATTCACATCATTTACGAGATCTAATTTTTCCACTACGGCGGTACTGTGACCACCACCGATTATACTGAAGGTATTTGATTCAGCTACGGATTTGAAGATCTCCCTAGTACCTATTGAAAATTCATCCATTTCGAAAACTCCAGCAGGACCGTTTACTATTACTAGATCGGAATCTTCTATGATCTGTTTATATTTAACAATGGTATCCAAACCGATGTCGAAAATAGGGTACTTTGATGGCAGTACATCTATAGGCGCTCCTTTCCTTTTTCCACCTATGTTCAGAACTACGTCCACCGGGATGTATATTTTATCACCATATTCTTCTAAAAGATCTTTTGCTTTTTCCACTAATGATCCGTAATTTGATAATTCCCTTTCTAAAAATTTACGATTACCTTCTCCAAGGTCATATCCATCTGCCATTAGGAAAATATTTCCAACAACACCCATGGTCAGGACTTTATCCATGTTCTCGTCATCGAGCATAGTTTCTGTGATCTCTAAAGAATCGTCAACTTTCATCCCACCCAGTAGTATTATTTTATTTTCGAAACCTTCATTGAAGGCCTTGCTCATATCCACTATTTCCTTCTCCATAACTCTACCCGCTATAGTTGTTATCTTTCCGGCGAACCCTACCAATGTTGGTTGAGCCCTATGAGCTGCAGCGAAAGCATCGTGTACGAAGTAATCAAATAAAGGAGCTAATTCTTTAACTATATGTGAATTTTCATGGATCGAAATATCGGGATTTCCTTTCAAGTAGGTCTCTTCTGCGTAGAATCTAGCATTTTCCAAAAATAATATGTCACTTTCATCCATATTTTGAATCTTACTTTTTACCCGGTTATCAAAGAGACCGTCGATATAATCCACTTTTCTTCTTAATAGTTTATTTAACCTTTGAGCATGAACTTTAAGAGGTATGTAATCCTTTTTCCCTGGTCTACTCTGGTGAGCGATGATCACCAGTTTAGAATCGCTTAATTCATTGATCGTAGGAATATGACTTCTTATACGATGGTCATCGAGTATCCTTTTAGTTTCGGGGTCTAAGGGTGAGTTGAAATCAACTCTAAGACCAACGGTTTTGCCTTTTAAATCTAAGTGATCGAGGGTCAGGATTTCCTCTTCATATGCCATGGTATCCGTAGGAGGATTATGCGATATGAATATAAGTTTTACCACTAAACGATTACCAAAATATACATATTATGAAGGATATTTACCGGAGATATGGATTTCGAAGAACGCTTTAATTTAGTCAAAAGAAAAATCGATGAAATTGTCACTGAGGACGAGATGAAACAGTTGTTAAAACAGAAAGAAAAACCCGTAGCATATATTGGTGATGCACCAACAGGTAGGATGCATACTGGACATTTCATAACACATAGGAAGATATCCGATTTTCTTAGAGCCGGTTTCGTTTTCAA
>JAFDTG010000046.1 GCA_019594235.1 Candidatus Saliniplasma halalkaliphilum
GGTCTGGCACAAAAGATCGATATAGCTGAAGAGGTAAAGAACCTGCCAAGTTATCCAAGAATCAAGGAGGGATTTAAGGTGAGAGAAAAGGGATCTATCATGAAGGAACTGAACACTAGATGTAAAAACGAATTCGAAGAAAAGAGACTCAATTTCGCCGACGGGATACGCATCAGTTTTGAAAAGGGATGGGCCTTGATCCGTGCATCCGGTACCGAACCTAAGATCAGGATAACTACCGAGGCGGAAAACGATGAATATTTAAAAAACATTTACGAAGATGCAAAGAAAATGCTCAAGGAGGTGATGTAGATGAAGGCTTTCGTATTAGCTGCGGGTAAAGGAACGCGTATGCGTCCACTGACCGTAAACACTCCGAAACCACTGCTCCCGGTAGCTGGTAAACCTATCTTACAGCATAATATCGATAATTTAAAAGACATAATAGATGAAGTCATAATCCTCACAGGATGGAACGCTAAAAGGATAAAAGAAACAATAAAAGATGATGGTATCGAGGTTACTTATGCTAAACAGGAAAAACTGTTGGGAACCGCTGATGCAGTATCGATAGCTGAAGATTTTATAGATGACGATTTTATATGTCTTAATGGGGATGTCATAGTTTTCAAACATGTACTGGAAGAGTTCGTAGAGTACTTCAAAAGCGTTGACTGTTCTGTACTCGGGATGGTCGAAGTCGACGATCCTCAAAGTTACGGTGTGATCAAAAGGGATGGGGAACATATCATAGATATCATCGAAAAGCCAGAAAGACCTCTGTCACCGTTCATAAACGCCGGAGTTTACGGCTTCAAACCGGATATCTTCGAAGCTATCAAAAACACAAAAAGATCACCCCGTGGAGAGTTCGAGATAACCGATTCCCTTAAGATCCTCATGGAGCAAAATAAGCTGAAAGGTTTCGAGTTAGAGAAAAATTCATGGAACGAACTTTCCAGACCATGGGAACTTCTCTCGGTCAACAAGAACATTTTAGAAAATGTCAACATTGAAGAGAAAAGAGAAGGAAAGATCGAGGATGGAGTCCATCTAGAGGGATGGGTATCCATGGAGGAAGGCGCCGTCATCAAGAGAGGTTCCTACATACAAGGACCCGTCCACATCGGTAAAAATTCCGATATAGGTCCGAATTGTCTCATAAGACCATGTACTCACATCGGAAACGACTGTAAAGTGGGCAGTGCCGTCGAAATTAAGAACACGATAATAATGGATGAAAGTAAGATCCCACATCACAACTATGTCGGTGACAGTGTCATCGGGATGAACTGCAACTTCGGTTCCGGAACTAAAGTCGCCAACCTAAGGTTAGATGAAAAGAATATAGTCGTCACCCATAGAGGAGAACGTATCGACACGGGTAGGAGAAAATTGGGAGTCGTCATGGGGGACAATGTCAAGACTGGTATCAACAGCATGATAAACACCGGAACCATGATCGGTAATAACGCACTGATAGGTCCCGGGGCGTTGGCAGATGGTGAGATCGGGGAGGGCAGTAGAATAAAATGAAGATCGTCCAACTCAGTCCCTACTTTTACCCTCATCTAGGAGGTGTCGAGTCCCACGTTCTAGAACTATCTAAACATCTTCAGAAGAGGGGTCATGAAATATTGGTCATAACAACACAGTTAGAAGGGACTGAGAGCAGGAGTGTCGTGGAGGGTGTCACCGTAAAAAGGATCGAACCGGTTTCGATCAGGTTTTCCACTCCTATAGTACCCGATGTGCGGCATATACTCAGAGATATGTATTACGATATACTTCACAGTCATCTACCACCACCGCTCATGACATTTTTCGGGTTATGGGGTATCAGGAATCGAGATATCCCTTCAGTTTTAACTTATCACTGTGACCTTGAAATCCCGCACCCCTTCGGCCCACTGATGGTCAATCTGTACCAAAGAACTCTGGGAACATATTCAGTCAGTAAAGCTGACAAGATCATCACTACGACATCGACATACGGTGCCACTTCAAGAGCGGTATGGTACAGAGATGCTGAAATCATCCCCAACGCCGTTGACCCTGAGAGATTTCACCCACGGAACAGTGGTAAAAAGATCCGTGAAAGGCACGACATAGATCCTGATCATAAAGTGGTCATGTACGTTGGAAGATTGGTTTATCACAAGGGACTGGAATTCCTCGTGAGGTCGGCTAAATACCTTGATGACGACACGAAGTACCTGATAGTGGGTACCGGTGATTTTAAACCCGAATTGGAAAGGATCGTCAAAGATGAAGAACTAGAGGACAAAGTGATATTTGCTGGAAGGGTTTCAAACGAAGATCTACCCTACTACTACGGCGCAACCGACGTTTTTGTATTACCGTCCGTATCACGTCTAGAAGCCTTCGGTATCGTAACTTTGGAAGCTATGGCATCTGAAGTACCCGTCGTTGTTTCGGATATACCGGGAGTTAGAGAGGTTATCACAGAGGGAAGGAATGGTTTAGTCGCCGAGCCCATGAACCCCCAGGATATCGCTGGTAAAATTAGGCTCATTTTAGAAAATCCAGATGTTGCAAAACGGATGGGAAAAAAAGGTAGAGAAAGAGTCCTGGATAACTTCACATGGGAAATCGTTGCAGAAAACATCGAAAAGGTCTACGAGGAACTGCTGGGAGACAAGTTAATCTAAGACTTCCAACTCGATTTCGTTTCCATCGTAGTCGTAAGCCTGCCATGAATCCATGTCATATGGAAATCCAGCGATGATATGGACTCGACCAAATCTACCGAACATCATCAGATCTTTACCCGATGGAGAAAAGTTTCTAGAAGGATGACTGTGAGCAATACCTATTATTGAATAATCTACCGGAAGCATCCTCAACCTCAGCAGGGCACTGGTTTTTCCAGATATAGTTCCCGGTACAAGTATGAGCTCTGATATCACCCCGTCTATCTCCCTCATACCGGCGGCGAACTCGCTGGGATGAGAATCTTTAGCACTCTCCATGATCATCTTCAACGTCCTTCTAGAGATCCCTTTTATATCTTTCTTCTTGAATATCATCGCCATACCAACTTTTTCTTGATCCTATTGTAGAAGTCTTTCTCAAAGCTTATGAACTTAGCCTTTTTATCAGCTAGATTGAAACTGATCTCATCCTTGGAACTTATCTTGAATTTCTTCTGTCCATCAAGTACCATCAAACTAGATTTTCCCTTTTCATTGACTTTGACACGGATATCCTTATCTACCGGAACTACGAAGGGCTTGACCGCTAATTTGTAGGGTGATATCGGAACTATCACGAATGCGTCCACGGTGGGATCTACGATGGGTCCACCGGCGCTCATTGAGTAGCATGTTGAACCAGTTGGAGTCGATACAATCAGACCGTCTGCCCTGAAACTATCTATCTCCCTTTCCTCCTGAAACACCTCGAAGTGCCTCATCTTAGCGATACTTTCAGTATGTATCACCGCTTCGTTGGTACACTCACCTTTGAACTCACCGTTCACGATTACTTTCAATTTGATACGCTCGTCTATGAAGTAATCATCTCTGTTCACCTTCTTAAGGGCTTCATCGATCCTTCCTATCTCCATGGCTGTTAAAAATCCGACCCGGCCGGTGTTGATACCCAGTACGTTCTTATCTGTTTCTTGTAACAGTCTTAAAATCGTCCCATCCCCACCAACGGCAAGTATGAAATCTAGGTCTTTACCGTTCAAAGCTTCCATGGTATGACCATCTTTACCCAACTCTTCAGCCAATGTTTCATGATAAAAAACGTCCCCAGCTGTGGGATGTTCCGGTAATGAATCTATGACTTCTTTGTTTGCTTCTCCTTTCAACTTCCCAAAAACTCCAAAATTTAACGGCACTTATAACACCTCCAAAACACGGTCGTCATGCACGGCTGCGACATCCTTCCTCTCTTTAGGGTCCAATGCCATATCGATAGGGTCTAAATTTGTATCGTAGATCTCTCCACAGGCCTCTTTCAATATAACATAAGCCGCCGCGATATCCGTTATCCTTAAACTCCTTCTCTGTTCAAATGTTTTCATGTAGTAAAGGTCGAATATCCCTTGAGCCACCATGGATATCTCCAAAGCAGCGGAACCAAGAGAACGGACTCTACGTGGCTTAGAAGCTATCTTAAAACTGTCGGGATGGGCTTCTTTCCCCATGTAAACTGAGAAGTTCCATTCATCTCCCAAAACCGGTTTCAATGGTTTTCCGTTCACGTAACTACCCTTTCCGGAAACTCCACTGTACTCTACATCCGTGGAAAGGTTCTTCACGTATCCTACCTCCGTATCTTTTAAACTCCCTTCTGTATAAGCTAGTGAAACACAGTAAAAGGGGATACCCATCACAGCGTTACTGGTACCGTCGATCGGGTCCAATATCACCGTACCTTCACCGTCCCTTTCCACAAAACCGATCTCCTCACTCAATATACTGAAATCGGTCTTTTCTTTGATAAGATCTACCACGGTGCTCTCGGCCTGTTCATCTATTTTCTTGATAGGGGTTCCATCGGCTCCCATGCCCATAGTTTCTCCGTAATTCACACTTCCCAGACTGTTCAACTCGCTTTCCACCTTCTCCGCACACTGTTTAAAAAGTGTCAATATATCGTTTTCCATGGTTATAGTAATTGATGATAGAGTTAAAAAGGTTTTCAGTTAATCGGCTTGATGCATCCATAAAGTTCTCTGTGGGAACGGTATGGTGATACCTTCTTCTCGGAAGCGTTCATCGATCCTGTGTCTCAAATCGCTAGCTACGTTCCATTGATTGACCAAATCATCTACCCAGACCCTCAAAGTGAAATTGAGACTGGAATCTGCAAAGTCCCTAAATCGAACGTTGGTTTGGTGCTGGTCGTCATTCAATACGTGCAGATGTTCCTCAGCGACTTCGAATAAAATCTCTCTGACTTTTTTAAGATCAGAGCCGTACGCCACTCCGATCTCAATCGGCATCCTGATGGTAGCGTCGGGCTGAGCGATATTTACGATCTTCTGATTGGAAAGTGAATTATTAGGTAAAACTATTCCTTCATGATCTCTAAGATTGTACAATTTGGTACTCCTCATACCTATATCCTGGATCCTACAATATTCTCCACTCTCTAACAATATGATATCGCCGATGGTGAACGGTCGATCCAGAAGTAGATGTAACCCGCTGAAAAAGTTCGATAAAGTGTCCTGAGCAGCAAAAGCTATGACAAGACCAAGGATACCTGCACCTGCTAATAATGCGGTTATCTCGATACCCATGGTTCTGAGACCTATTATCAAACCTCCGATAAGTATGACCACTGCCCCCAACTTCTCAAATATCGGTTTAAGGATCTGGCCGAAAGTTGTCTCCTCCCTGGTTCTAGCGATCTCTTCCAAGAACGCGTCAAAGATACGATACGTTACGTAAACAGCGATAACAACCACGATAAGGGAATATATCTGATAAGATGCAGCCCTGATCTCTAGACCTATGTCTAACCTCAATATAGAATGTATCACACCATAAAGGAAAACCAGTATGCTCACTGGTTTACGGATCATCGTAACTAAAATTTCATCTAGGTTGGTCTTTGTCTTTTTTGCCAATTTGTGAACTATAGGACCAACCAAGAAATATATCACAGCAGCGATACCCATCCAGATCAATAGATTCAATGCTAAAGCACCGTACTGATTGTTCAGTTGATCAGGTAGTGGATTAGAGAATCCACCGAATATGGTGTTGGCATCCTCAGCTGGAAGCATACCCTCTACGAAGATCGTAGCAGTTCTAGTTTCCTCGAAAACCTCTTCATCATCAAGCCGAGTGAAAGTAAAAGTTACTTCTCCGGAACGCTGCTCTTTCTGTGGATATTCAGGGACCAATACATCTAAAGATATTGTCCTATGTCGGATATCTTCATCCACTACGAAATTACTTTCTGAAAGAGCCTTTTCCCAGTCTCCAAAACCCTCGACTCTCACTCTGACTGAATAATCTATGGAAACATTGCTGTTGTAAACAGTCCAGCTGAAAGTTCCTTTACCTCCCATCTCGACATCCTTCTCGTAATCATCGACCTCTATCAATCTCACGTCTCTTCCAGAGATAGGTGATGAGATCAATGGGAATACCAGCATCAGAGCTAAAACCAATATGATGAGTGATCTACTTGCTCCGATGTTAAAGTATTTCAAACTGCGCATATACAATCTAGAAATTGATAACCATAATTAAATTTAACTGAAAAACGAACCTTGGAAAGATATAGGAACATAAGTCTTAAATATAAACCTCAAATTAATTCCTTTAATGTTTGAATTTCTACCGATATCTGATGTACAATATCTACCGTTACTGCTGGTGATAATCTCCTTCGGACTCATAATTTTTTATCTGCTTTACAAGTACGAAGGGTGGGGACAGAAAAGACACGTTAAGGTCCGAGAGAGCATCAGACAGGATGACTTCGAATGCCCGAGATGTGGAGAACTGGTAGATGCCGAAACGACCGTTTGTCCGGAGTGTAATGCAGAATTTGAAACAGATATCTACGGATGTCCAGTCTGCGGAAATACGGTTAATGAAGATCACGAAGAATGCCCCGACTGCGGAGAAGGGTTTGTGGTAGAAGAGCCGGAATTCGAATGTCCTGACTGCGGTAAACCGGTTGACCAGTTCGATACTGAATGTGATTCCTGCGGCGCATCTTTTTGGAGTCCAGTGAAAAAATCAGCGGTAGAAAAGGAAGAAGAAGAGGATCAGGTCAAAAAGATAGATCCGTCGAAGATCGAGATCATCGACGATTAAACTTCACTTTTCTATACCCTCTCTAACCCTAACAGCCATACCCGTATCGTATTCTAAGATCTCGTCTTTTGCTAAAAACATTCTACCGACAGCGACCATGTTGTCATTTTTATCGACTATCAACGCCTCGTCACCCGGTCTTAGATCTTCATCGACGTTTAAAACAAACTTCGAGAAGACGTTCCTTCCCTTCCTGTTGAACTCCGCGCTGTCGTCGTCGACTTTAACCCTTAAATATGGTGCTTGAAAATGATCCTTCAATATCTCGGCGCCCTCTGTTTTCAATGTAAAGAATCCGTCGTAATGCCTGACTGATAAGATGTGCTCATCATCCAATATAACGTTCTTGACCCTACCTTTCCGGTTCTTGACAAATCTAAGTTGACCATCTGTCAATACTTCTCCAGCACCTTTACCAAACTGGTAATTCGCTACGGTTTTGACCCTCATGACGTCAAGATTGCCGGAACTTCCGTTCTCTACGGAACTGAGAGATTCTATACCGTCCCATACCAAAAGGTCGTCGATACCTTTCTTCTCCAGGTACTCGTTAACGAGTTCTTCATCCCGCATACCTCGTGGGAATATCGACTGTGCGATAGGATATATCTCGTCCAGTTCCATTGGTACCGGACCTATAGGGGTAGAAAGAAGTAGATCGGCTTCGGTCCTCTTGAATATCTCGGAGATCTCGAACATCAGATGACGATTGTAAGGTTTCTCGTTCTCGTTCACTTTGAATAAGAATGTAGGTTCGTCGAAATGTGGTTGGTATTCGTTCATTATCCATCTCTGGACTCTTTTCACAGCAGGCCTATCGAGGGTTTCTCTTCCGGTGTACATAAGAGCCGATTTCCTGCTCCGTGGTTCGTACAGTTCAAGGAATCTCCATCGTTTTTTCAATATTTCGTACACTTCGTACAACTGCGGATGGCTCCTGCACCTCCGTTCCACCAGTTCCCATAAAGACCCATCACGGATCGCTTGTTTGATTCTTCGTATCTCGATGAACATCTGCCTTAAATTATGCTCTGCGATCAGCTTAGTTCTCTCGTCTTCATCCATCCCTCTGAAATCCTCTACTGAACGACCGTTACATGATGGACAGTCACAGGTTATCTCATAGGTATGTTCCAGTTTCCTAGTTCCCGTTGGGAACATGAAATCTCCACGTCTAGCGTATTTAATGTAAGAACTGGAATCGAACATATCACAACCCAGTAGAACAGCTAGTGAGAATATCATGGGATGTCCGGCACCGAAAAGGTGTACCGGTCCTTTTGGTCCCAAACCTTTCTTGGAGGCGATGATGACTTCCGCTAGATCTTTGAACCTGTAATCTTCCATCAAAGGAACCACTCCTCCGATGGGGTAAACCGCTTTTGCATCCAATTTAGAGATGCCTTCTGCAGCGTCCTTTCTCAATTCAGTGAATATTGAACCCTGGATCGGAAGTGATAGATGTGTTTCGGATCTTCCATATTCTTCTACAGCATCTTCCGCCCTCTGTATAGTATCCCTGACCTTTTCCTCGACCAGTTCTTTATTATCCTCGGGTTCGGTGAACCTGTCAAGTATGGTGATTATATCTGAACCTATGTCCTTCTGGAATTTCAATATCTCTTCGGGATTCGTGTCGACTGAACCGTAAACGTAGGCTTGAAAAGTTCCAGAATCCGTCATGATAGGTCCGTCGAAATCTAACATTTCGTGTAAGCCATCTTTCAAGGCTTTTTCCCGAAGTTCTTCGCTTTGCTTGATAACATAGGAGTTGGTGATGATAATCTGGGCTCCGAACTGCTCCTTCAGTTTCTTTGGAGGTGCGACTAATTTGTTAGGGTTGATAACGGGCATCACAGCCGGAGTTTCGACTGTACCGTGAGCTGTTTCGAAACTACAGATTCGTGCTAGTCCATCTCTATGTTTGACTTCGAACATTGTTTACACCGTTTAAATTAGGGTTATACCAATTCCAAGTGATAAGAAGGTAAAAACCATTTTGGTTGAATATAATCAAAAACCTAAAAAATATATGAGATGTATCCGTTTTACAAATATGTCAAAAGGGGAAGGTTTAGATCTCGATATAGAGGACTACGAAGTTGATGACTTACTTTCTGGTAAACCGGACTGGATAGATTCAAAGATGGCAGAAAAACTCGCAGATCTGCCGTTAGATTGTATCGAAAAGGAGTTCCCACATTTTGTTTACTCAGTCTCAGACCATGACTATTTCACAACTCCTAAAGAACAGCATCCCATATTCTACGGCTGCTTCGACTGGCACTCGGCAGTTCACAGTCACTGGAGTCTGATCCGACAGTTGAGATTGTTAGATGATCATCCGTTGAAAAACGAGATTATTGAGAAATTAGATAAGCAGTTCACAGAAGAAAAAGCGGAAAAAGAAAAGCTGTACTTCGATGAAAACAGGGATTTCGAAAAACCGTACGGTTGGGCATGGTTCATGCGTTTGATGGTTGAGTTGGAATTATGGGATGACGAACAGGCTAATAGATGGAAAAGAAATCTAAAACCTTTGGAAAACAAGCTCCTCGAACTTATACAGAGTAGATTTTTAGAACAGGAACATCCGCTGAGAGTAGGCACTCACGGGAATTCAGCCTTTGCTTTACAGGCTTTTTGGGATCATGCAGTGATCATGGAAAATCAAAAACTGAAAGCTAAAGTCGAAAAAAAGTCAAGAGAGTTTTTCATGAACGATACTTCCGCCCCCATCGATTACGAACCGGTAGGCTGGGATTTCCTTTCACCTTCTCTTGTAGAAGCGGATCTGATGCATAGAGTTCTAGATCAGGAAGAATTCTTAGATTGGCTAAACGGATTTCTACCAGAACTTCCCTCTGATCATCCCATACTAGAACCATTTAAAGTGGAACTGGACGAGTTGATGAAATTCCACTTAGTAGGTCTTAACCTTTCAAAAGCATGGTGTCTATCAAGTATCAGCAGAGCTCTGCCTGAAGAGCATCGGTATAAAGATATTTTCTTAGAGAGTGCCGGAAATCATGCTGTCCAAGGACTTAAACAGACCTTTTCTAGAGATTACCGTGGCTCACACTGGTTGACTTCCTTTGCCCTCTACCTCTTCACTCTAGAAGAAGACGGTATCGATCCTTGTTAGATCACTCTTTACCTTCTTCGTATCCCATGTTGAAAGCTTTCAAGTTTTTCTCTTCAGTACCTTCTGGAACCAGTTCAGCGATAGCTTCTTCCATGGCCTCTTTACCGACGAATCCTGTTTTACCTGTGAAGTAGCCCAGCATGACTATATTGGCAACCATCCTCAATCCGAGATCTTCCTCAGCGATCTTCGTTGCTGGTAAACCTACGTGTTCGCGATCACTCTCTACCAATCCGGTATCGATGATCAATGTACCATCTTCCCCGAGTTCGGGAAGGTAAGTGTCTAAAGCAGATTGTGACATAGATACAAGTACGTCTGGTTTCCTGACCTGTGGGTAATTTATCCTGCTGTCAGCCACGATTATATCTGTACTGCAGGCTCCGCCTCTAGCTTCTGGTCCATAACTCTTGGTCAATGTCACGTCTTTATCATCCAAAACCGCTGCTTTCCCGAGGATGTGTCCCATCAATATGATACCCTGACCGCCAAATCCTGAGAACCGAATCTCTCTCTTCATCATTCTACCCCCAGTTTATCTCTAGCTTCTTGGAAAACTTTCCCACGTACATCTTGATAAGTAGGAGCATCTCTATCTACGAAATCACCGACTATTATATTGGAGTTAGGGTCGTCTGGATCCAAGGCTACATCGGCGAGGTCTGCATCATGGTCTATTTCACTGTTCTCTTTGAAATGGTTCATGGTTTTCTTACCCGTTTTCAATCCGACTTTACGACCGTAACCGGTTGGACACGGAGACAGTACTTCTATGAAACAGAAACCTTTCTTTTCAAGTGCCTTCTCCATCGATTTTATGAGTTGTTCTACATGATATGTAGTCCATCGTGCTACGTAAACCGCCCCTGCACCTGCTGCGACTGCAGGTAAATTGAAAGGCTGCTCGAATCCACCCCAGGGTGTCGTGGAAGTTTCTGCTTCTGTGGGAGTTGTTGGACCGGCCTGGCCACCTGTCATACCGTAGTTGAAATTGTTAACACAGATAACGTTGAAATCTACGTTTCGTCTCGCGGCGTGTATGAAATGATTACCACCTATCGCAAAGAGATCACCGTCACCGCTGAACACAGTTGTTATCAGATCACGGTTACCTACTTTTAAACCCGTTGCGAAGGGGATCGCTCTACCGTGTGTAACGTGGAATGAATCTACATCTACATATCCAGCAGCTCTACCACTGCACCCGATACCAGATACAACTGCGGTATCTTCCGGAGCGATCTCGGAATCCTTTAACACTCTCAGGTATGAGTTCAATATCACTCCCAACCCACAGCCTGGACACCATATATGTGGGATCCTATCTTTTCTCAGATATCCATCTAACGGATGTTTACCGTGAGCAGCTCCTTTGGCCGGTTTTTGATCCATATAATCCGGTGAGAACAAATCTCTACTTTTTCTTATACTCATATATATCACTCCTTAAAAGGAGGGATCTCTCCCTCTTCAATTGCTTCTATCCTTTCCAATATCTCTTCAGGTGTATGAATACTAC
>JAFDTG010000013.1 GCA_019594235.1 Candidatus Saliniplasma halalkaliphilum
GAAAAATTGTTCGATATCGATACCGGTGTAGATACCACTATGCTCTACGAACTATCAAAGATGGTAGAGAAAAAATCTGGGGTTTACTTATCTCCACAGAAGCCTATCTCCGGATACAATTCTTATAGGCACGAGAGTGAAGTTCACGTATCCGGAGTTCTTTCCCACACGGAGTCCTACGAACCGATCTCACCTGAAGAAGTGGGTAGAGAGAGGGAATTCGTCTTAGGAAAGCATTCAGGACCTACAAACGTGAAGGAACTTCTAAAATCCAAAAAAGTTTCTATGACGGATGAACAGATAGAAAAAGTCCTTAAAAAGATAGAAGAAGAGAAGACTACACATAGACAGCGAAATATAGATGAGTTCTTAGAAAAGAAAGAGGAGTATAACAAAGAGATGCTAGGATTCTCTGAAGGTAGGTTCTGGGAACTGGTTAACGAGGTAAAAGGTGAAGAATGACCACCAAAACGGTTTCAGAACGTTTTCTTGAAGGGGAAGAAGGTGAGTACGTTGAAAAAGAAGTAGACAGAGTAATGCTTCACGACGGTAACGCTCCCCTTATCTTCGATGATATGGAAGGAGAGGAGATATGGGATCCTAGTAAAGTAACCAGTGTCGTAGATCATTTTTGTCCTCCTAGTACTGTAGAGAGAGCAAATTTTGTGAAACAATTGAGAGAATTCGTTGATAATAAAGGTATAACAGACCATGTAGAATTCGAAGGGATATGTCACCAGGTCATGTGCGAGGGCAGAGTTTTACCGGGAGAACTAGTAGCAGGAATAGATAGCCATTCGACCACCTATGGTGCACTAGGCGCATTCGGTATAGGATTCGGTTCCAGCGATACTGTTGAGATACTTAAAGAAGGTAGAACGTGGTTTAAAGTCCCGGAAACTATACAAGTAGAAATTTTGAAAGGTGAACATGGAACTGACATAGCGCTTTCGATTCTTGAAAAGATAAGGTATGATGCCAACTATAAGACATTAGAGTTCGATGACAAAGTCGGTTTAAACATGGATGATAGATTAAACATAGCTAACATGGCTGCTGAAACAGGTTGCAAAGCGGCATTTTTCCCACCTGACAACACAACTAAAAGATATATTGAAAAGTTCGATAATAAAAGCGAGATAGATATACCATTATCGGAGGAAGAACGCTGTTTGAGAAAAGTGGGTATATCAGTTAAGGAACCTCTAGTAGCAGTGCCACACAAGCCCTATAATGTAAAACCGCTTTCAAAAGTTTCTGGGAAAACCATCGACCAAGTATTCATAGGTTCATGTGCCAGCGGAAGGTTAAGTGATCTAAGGGATGCGGTTGAAGTTCTTGAGAACAAAGAAGTTCATCCCGATGTTAGGTTGTTGATCACTCCAGCCTCTAAACGCATTGAACAAAAGGCGCTTAAAGAAGGACTCATCCAAAAGTTAGTAAATTCCGGTGCGGTGATGTTGAATCCGAGCTGTGGCCCCTGTCCTGGTATAGATAAGGGTTTACTCGCTGAAGGTGAAAAGTGTATAACCACTCAGAACAGGAATTACCCAGGAAGGATGGGTGAAGGCGAAGTTTATCTTGCAAATGCCAAGGTGTGTGCACTTTCTGCAATTGAAGGTATAATACCTGAGGAGGTGTCAAGATGAGACGTAGGGCTAGAGTTTTCGGAAATGATGTTACACTCGACGAGATACATCCTGGAAAGTACTTTTCTCTAGATCCAGAAAAAGTTGTTCAAGGTCTGATGGCGGGTATAGAACCTAACTTTCATCAGACCGTTAAAGATGATGACATAATAGTTGCAGGTAGATACTTTGGTATGGGCTCCGGTAGGGAGAGTGGTGCATGGGCGATGCAGTTAGCTGGTATAGATATTGTAATAGCAGAGAGTTTTTCACGATACATGTTCAGAAACTGTGTGAATAGAGGTGTCTGGCCGTTAGAAATAGAAGGTATACTTGATAAAGTTAGTGAAAAAGACAGGTTAGATGTTTATCCAGAAAGGGGTTCAGTGATTTTAGAAGATGGTGAGAAGCTCTATTTCGAGCCATTTCCCCAAAAGATAATAAAGTCGAATATCTGTCAGAGGAAAGATGATGTACGATAGCGACGTGATCGTAATAGGAGGAGGACCATCAGGACTTTCAGCAGCTATAAGAGCGAGAAGAGTACGCACATATAACCTTCACTCTTCCAGCGTGATGATCGTAACAAACACATCTCCCGGTGGACTAGCTGATTGGACCAAGGTTAGGATGACTGGAGATGGTTGGAGTCATGAAAAAGGTGAGATCATCGGAAAACTGATGAATGATATCAAAGATTACTCTATCCCTATTAAAAATGAGAAGGTATTGGAAGTTAAAAATCAAGGTGATACTTTTACAGTGGTTACCGACAAAAATGAGTACACATCCTTAGCGGTGGTAGTCGCTACGGGAATGAAGATGACTTGGAACGAAAGAGAGCATTTTGGAGACCGTTTGTTTGGTACTTTGAAAGGATACCGATTCATGGAAGACTATTTCGAAAAATTGTGTGAAAAAGAAGAGGGAAAAACCATAGTTTTTGTGGGTACGGATAAGTTGGATAAAACTGTAGAATTATTCCAGAAAATAAACCAAGGGCGTATGGAAATCAAGAAGGTTATCGATGAAGGAAATAATATCCGGGGATATGAGAAGAAAGATGATAGGATATTGATTGCTACTGAAGAGGGTAAAGTATATGGTGACCATGTTCTGATCGATTTTGAATCTTATCAATTAAAAGCTATAACTGCAAATTTAGTGGACTGTGAAAAGGATGAGAGAGGATTCATAAAAACTGATAAACGCTGCAGAGTCAATGATATCGGATTATTTGCTGCTGGGGATGTTACGGGGCCGCCTTTTTCTATCGCCAAGGCAGTGGGTGAAGGTACCACCGCGGGTTTAGAAAGTTATAGGTACGTTTATAGAAGAAAATTCGGTAAAGAAGCCCCTGTTTTCGCTTTTTATCCGATACATCAGGATGGCGACCCTACTTATTTTGAGATCCCTGAACTCGAAGATCATTATCGCCCTAAATTACTCGCTGATTTTAAGGTCGAAGATGAGAAACTAGTTTTTAGAGAAGGAGAACTTGAGAATAACGATAAAAATTTAGCCTTGCTACGACTCTGCGATGGAAAACATACTTTGGGAGAGATAAGAAAAGAATTAGGTGATGTAGCTAAGACCATTGAAAAACTGATACACGCGAAAGATCTCACCCTAGAGGTTTAAAATAATGTTTAAACTATTTTTAAATAAGAAAGTTAGAGCTCTCCCATGGAAATTCAAGCTGTTCATCTTTAAACATTATTTCAGTTTAGGTAGATCCGATAACATTCATAAAATCGATGGTAAAAAAGTATTGTCAATCTATCTTCCGCTCTTTCCTTCAAAGGCCTTCGATACCTTTTTAGATGCTCAGATAAAAGCTTCAAAGGGTGAACCCGTACCTGAGATTGTGAAAATATCCCTCACCAGTGGATGTCAAAATGATTGTTGGCACTGTAATACACCAGGAGAACGAGAGGAGTTGGATACAGATGTTATTCTTAAAGCCATAAATGAACTAAAAGAGTTAGGGACATTCCAGTTTCTTTTTACCGGTGGTAATCCTCTTTTAAGGGACGACCTTGAAAAGTTGATAAAGGCTACTGGTGATTCTACTGTATCACTCGTTTCGACTCCGGGTTTAGTAAGTAAAGAGAGAGCAAAAAGTTTGAAAAAATCTGGATGTCAGGGAGTTTTAGTGGGTTTGGAGCATCATGAAGAGAAAAAGAACGACGAGATAATGGGCTGTAAAGGAGCTTACAGGCGTAGTTTGAAAAGCATAAAGAACGTTCGTAAAGCTGGAATGCTATCCGGATCATGGATCGTGGTTACATCCGATAGAATATCTGAATTGGATCGCTACTTGAAGTTCGTCAAAAGGAATGGCGTAACTGACGTAGCTATTTTCGAGCCGATTCTGAATGACAGTGATGAATTGCTAAAAAAAGATGATAGGGAGTACTTAAAAAATATACAACAGATTGCCAGAAAGCAAAAGGCGTACCCAAGGATCATCTCCGGTCCATTCATGGACAGTGAAGAGTTCATGGGATGCACTGCAGGTTTTAATAGAATGCATATATCTGAGAGTGGCGAAGTATTTCCATGTGACATGCTTCGTGAAGTTTGGGGAAACATCTACGATAACAATATCAAGGACATCTGGAGAGAGATGAATAAAAAATATTCAGAACCTATATGCGGCTGCCTAGCTTTGGGTAATACTGAAGATAGGCTGCCAGAATATTATAGAAATCTGATCCGAAGATAAATTAATTATAAAAGTGAAAAAAGCAACATAAGTACCATGGGGTATCGAGTAGATATGAAATAAATAGGCAATCTCTTTCCCTTCTTTTGTACATTTTGATGAATATTTTCCGAGATAAGGATCAAAGTTATGTCTATAGATGTAAAAAGAATAGCTATAAGCATAATAATGAAAATTGCACCAGTGTAGAAGTCATTTATCAGTGGAAAGAGTGTGACTAGAATTACTGCACCACCTACCCAAGCAGTTAAAGATGCAGTCCCTATAGTTTTCCCTACACCTAATTTATGAGCTATGGTGATGATGTTGCTATTTTTATCGACTTCGTAATCTTCAGCCACGTTAACTAGGTTTATTCCCAGGTTCAATAGAGAATAACCGGCTATGAATATTAAAAATCCTGTAGATATATTATTATCTATGACAAGATAACCAGCCAAGATAGGAAGCACGTAAACTCCTAGATTGACAGATATCGGACCTAAAAGACCTCTCCCTTTTAATCGAATGGGATATGCAGAGTACCCAAATCCAAAAAACCATCCAATAGATGCTAGCAGGGCAATTATCGGATATCCCTGCAAGAAAAAATATACGATCAATAAGAAGATAACAAAAGTTTCGAATATCATAAGAGTTCTAACATTTGAAGCTCCCAATATATCAACGGACCTGGCAAGATTCTTCTTTTTCAATATGTCAACATCCCTATCAAAAAAACAGTTTATATTGCATGCAAAAGTGATAGTGGATAAGAAAAGGATACCAAATAATAGTAAGTCTAGATTAACTAGATTTGAGATATTATCAGCCGCGTAAAGTGGACCAATTAATATAGTAGCTAAAGAAACCAGTTGTATCCTCCATCTGCTTATCTCCAGAAAAGCTTTGATTCGTTCCACGAGAAAAGATAAAACACCTTTTTATTAAATCTTAGGTTAAATATGAAGATTTGATTTTTTAAGAAAAAAAGTTATGTATAATCTTAAAAGAAAATATAAAGCCACTGGCGGGAGTCGAACCCGCGACCTATTCCTTACCAAGGAATCGCTATGCCTCTAAGCCACAGTGGCATTTAGTTTGGTATAAACAGCTTATCGTGAAACACTATTAATTATTTTCGTCTTGATTTTGTAACCCTTCTGTTAATACTTCATACTTCCAGCGTTTTTTGATCTCATTTATCTTCTTATCGTAAATCTTCTCAGCTATTTCACCTTCTGCTAGTTTGATATCAAACTGTTCCATATCTTTTTCAGCCCTATTGATCATGGAGTTTCTATACTTATCACCTATCCTATCGAAAACTTTTGCTAATTGTTTACATTCCCTAGTCAACTCGTAGATAATCTTTGGCCTACCATCATGTGGAAAAATAGCATTCCTTTCCACTAATCCCCAATCGTGGAGTTCAATCAGGTGTTTATCCACCGCTTGTCTAGTCATATCCAAATCCTCAGCAATATCTTCAGGATGGTCATAACCTCTGTTAAGCATATCAATTATTCTGCATCTTGTCTTAGAGCTAAATAATCTGAGTAAGTCTTCAGTGAACTCCTTCATCACATGAATATTATAAAACAACTATTTAGATTTTTCAATCTTAGACTTTTTCAACTTTCAAGTTGAAGTTATCCACACTGATTTTTACTTTAACCAATATTATTTTCAAAATAAGTATAAATATCTCAGCCAATATATCTGTACTAAAAAGGCGATCAAAATGGATGAAGAAATCTTAAAAAAACTCGAAAAAAGGCTTGCAAATGGTGAGATATCTGAGGATACTTACAAAAAAATTAAAGGAAGATACGAAGCAGAAGAAAGTTTAGATGAGGAAGAATTTGAGGATGAAGAAGAGATCGAAACAGATGATGAACCGATAGAAACAGATGGTAAAACAAAAAAAGTGTCACTTACTGGAGCTTCTAAAGCAACCGATGTGAACTGTAAATCTTTTAGGTCCTCAGGGGCTTCAAAGATAGAGGGATATCTAAAAGCTGACACAGCTAAGGTCTCAGGAGCAACTAAAGTTGAAGGTGATGCCTTGTTGGGCGATTTAGTTTCAAGTGGTAGTTTTAAAGTTGAAGGCAAAACCGAAGCTGATCAGATGGAACTCTCTGGGGCAAGCAAGTTTGAAGGAAATGTAAAGGCTAAAAAGATAAAATCAAACGGCTCATCGAAATTTGAAGCTGATGTAGATGTAGACGAATTCTCATCTTCCGGAGCACTGAAAATGGAGATGAACATAACTGCTAAGACATTTACGGCAAGTGGTGCATTTAAGATACTAGATACATTAGAAGCTCAGGAGATCATGCTAAAACCCGGTGGTGATTGTTCTATAAAACATGTAAAGGGTGGTGATGTTCTCGTTGAACGAGGAGGAAGTGGCTTTTTCTCTATGTTCAAGAAGGGAACACTAAAATGTGAAAGTATAACCGGCGATAAAATTTATCTCGAAAACACTAGGGCTGAAAATGTTGAAGGTGACGAAGTCAGGATAGGTCCCGGATGTAAAATAGATACGGTAAAAGCAAAGAACTTAAAAGTTCACGAGTCTTCAACCGTGGGCTCAAAGATCAAGTTGTAATCAGATACCTCTAGTCCTTTCGTACCATTTCTGAATCTCGTAATCTGAAACCCTTTTCTTTTTCTCTTTTCGTTTAATACCCATATTATTTTCGAATGCCCACTTTTTGATTATCCTTTTGTATTTATTAGGACCTTCAAATTCCTTGATTTTTAGCATCCCATTTTTTATTGAAGCATTGAAGGCGGCGGCGATTTCAGTACCATCAAAAACAACAAAACAAGTCCCCAAATTAAATTTGTCTTTGATCCAATCTCTAAAGTAAAGATTCAACCTATCTTTTTGGGTAATAACGACCTTTTTATTGAATTTGATCTCATCCATCTTTTCTTGACCTTCAGTTAACATCCAATGAACTTTATCACTATTCTCTCTAAAAAATCCTTTAACAAGATAACCATCTTCCACCAGTTCTGAAAGTATATCTCTCAAATCCGCCATCTTAAAGGACGAACCGAGGTAACTAGATAATTTTTCTGCAGTGAAAACTCCAAAATTATCGAAGGTCCATTTTAACACTTTTTTCTTAGCCTCCTTCTCATCTATAGAACTGTTTATGGAAAGAACATATCTGTTATTATAGTCCTTACAAATATAAAGTCCACTGTACAATTTCTTGACAGAACCTTTAGTTTTGCTTTTACTGTACGGTGATCTGTGATAGATGGTTCGAGAAGGAATTGGGGATTTGTTCGAAACGATTTCTAAAACAGTTCTATCCACTGCATTCAACTCTATAGATTTTGCAGCTTTATACACTGATATATCCTTTGGATATGCGTACATATGATAAGAAGGCACCATCTGTCCTGAATACAATTCTCCTCTCTTATGGAGCCACTCCAGCGAGTAAAATCCATTGGTTCTAGCTCTTATCTCATAATCTGAACGAGCACCTTTCATGGATTTTATTGCATCTTTGATATCCGAGTATTTGTTATCATCTAATCTCTGTCTGTGAAAAACATATGAGATCAGCTTTTCAGAAGAGTAAACATTGTTTGAAAGGTTACCCTTTACCAACATTCCCTGGATAAGTTCGTAGCCCTTTCTTTCAAATATGTTTATTGTATCATCATCTAGTTCATCAGGTGAAGTATTTTGATGATTTCGAATCCTAACTATATCATATCCTTCTAATTTATGGTAATCCATAAGATCTTCGATCGCATCTAAGGTCTCTCCTAAGTTTTCCTCATTATCAAGATCGATATGCCTAATCTCGATACACCCGCTCATGTTCCATTTTTCTATAGCTCCGACCATCTTCCCCCTTTTAATCAACGGGAACACCCAATCATCACCATATCTTGCATAGATATCGGTCCAAATAGACCGGGTAACTGGATCTTTTTTAGATACGATCTTTAATTTATCGTACTCTTCGATATTCGATGTCTTAAGCTCTTCTAATTCATCGGATAGTATGTACAGTTCTCTCTGCGAAGCTCCAACCCGTATTTTCTTCACTTCATCGTTTCTAACCATATCTGAGACAACAGTTTCAACTTTTCTACCGTGGAATCGTGTTTGATATCGGAGATCGGAAATAGCGATAGGTCCGTTACCTTTGAGGAATCTTCTGATCACCTTTTTTACAGCTTCATCTCTGGGAAGTGGTTCAACTTCGATGGGTTTGTATCTATTTCTAGAAGACCATGAGTCATCCCCAGTATATTCCCTTTTAAGGTATAGATTTCTATCTAGTTCTTTTACAATTTCCTTGATTTGACCATTATTTAAATCCACTTTCTTCTTGATTTCACGTAGTGTATTCGCATCATCATTTTTTATGACGTCGAATACCTTTTGTTCATCCTCACTTAATTTATAATTCCTATAGGCACCGACATACATGGGGATATCTTCTTTCAAAACATATCGAACACGGCCTCTTACGAATCTCCCCTCAACGATTTCACCTTTTTCTCTCATTTCATTCCATTCTTCTAAAGAGAAATTCTTTACTCTTTTATACACATCATAGGAGAGGCCAGCCTCGCCAAATAGTTCAAAGAAACTCCGAATACTGTCTAATTTTCCAAATTTCTTTTCTGCAAGGTATTGTTCAACCTTTTTCTCGCTTACCTGCTCTTTTCCAGGGAACCTAAGAGAGTGATAGTCTTCCTTCAGCATATACTGTTTTTCTTCTCCAACGACCAATTTCCCAGATATGACTTTACCTCTATCTACCAAATTATTCAATGCCATTAATGCTCTATCTTCAGGGACCGATAATGCATAAGCGATCTCTTCTAAACCTTGTGGAACATGATATTCAAGATAATCCATTATGAATTCTTCTACCTTTTCGACTTCTACATCTTTCTTATCTAGTAAACCATATATGTAATCGCCTTCATCGGTAATACCTCTCCTGTTCACCAGCCTTTTTCTTTCCAAATCTCTGATTATGTTTTTAACATCCCTCAACCGTAGATCAGTGGTATCGAAGATTTCACGGATAGTTCTTGGTTTTGTTTTGAGAGAACCTAAAACGGGACCGGCACCATGAGGCTGTTCACCCTGGTCAAGAGAATACAGGATAGTATCGATATAATCGGATGAAACGTATTTAACTTCACCTACCCATATAGATTGTATCTTGCCTTCGTTCAAAAGCTCTTTTACCCAGTTTCGCACTTCTTCAAAGGACTTATCAGTTCTCTGGTAAATGTTGTCCCCTTTCTCTTTAAAAACATGTACAGGTTGAAGTTCCTTGATAACGTCGTATAGTTCGTCTTTTGTATTAAAATCAGGTTTTTTATCGAAATAATGTTTTTCAACATTTTCAGCCTCGAACTTGAACTTTTCTATCTCTTCCTCGGGTATTACCTGTTCCAGTACTTTCTGATGGAATTGTCTAAGAAGTGCACTTTTATCATCCATCATGATGACGTCCGAAATTCCAGCCATTATGATGTTATGTGCAAATGGGGAAGGTGTATCATTATAATCGATCGTTTTTACATCCATCTTCCCTTTTTCGATCCAATTCAAAACCTCCCTTGCATTACCCATATCTAGTACTTCATAGAGTATTTCATTGTAGGTTTCCTTTATTATCGGAAAATCGTCTTGTCTATGAAGAACATTTAGTATCTTTTTCGATCTGAACTTCTGTTTAGACACCGATATATCCCGGCCTTTGTAATTTCTGAGTATCATCATAGCTCTGCTTGCACAGTGCCTAAACCTCTGCTTGAACATCTCCGTGTTTCTAACAGCCCTTTTCAATATCTGTTCTATATTATTAGATGTGATCAGATTAGAAACCTCGTTCAGAGTTATCTTCTTTTTAACAGAGATCATGAAATTATCGTCTGAAACTGAAACGTTGGTAGTACAGTTGAACCGTTTAGAAATTTTATAGGCATAAGCCCGGGATAGGGCGTCATTTACTCTTCTTCCAAAACAAGCATGGAATATTATATTGTAATGTCCCTTCTGGTCCTCAAATCCTTCAAGTACCAATCGTTGGTCTGATGGGAGTTCTTCCATGAATCCTAATTGTTCCTTAAAATAGCTAACTATAGTTTGAGCAGAGCCTTTGTCGATGCTGTAATCGTCCATCAGCCAATTTAAAATGTCGTTGTCGTCAACACGTTCAGCAAGTTTCCTTCTAAATTCACCTATAGCAACAGAAAGATCAAAACTTCTAGGAAGCATCTCTCCGGTCCAACTTGGGACCGTTGGTTTTTTGCCCGAAGCGTCTTTAACGAACAATCTGGTACCTTTTGTATTTGAAAACTCGTATGAATGCCCACCTAGTACGAATACATCTCCACGGGACAATCTCTCTACAAACTTTTCAGATAATTTACCCAGAGGTACGCCCTTATCAGAGTAAACTCGGTAATTAGAATCAGATGGGATAGTACCTATATTTAGGTAATAGATCATCTGGACTCCGCCTTTCTTACCAAAAACACCTTCCTCGGAGTTGCACCATATCTTCGGATAAACGTTTTCGAATCGATTCCCACTTAAGAAATCTAAGACAGCTAAATAATCATCCTCTGGTAGATTTTTGTAACAATAGGACTTCCTTATCACTTCATAAGCTTCATCTACTTCCCACCTCTTTTCCAAACTCATACCTATGATAGCTTGAGCAAGAACATCTAGATTGTTCGTTGGTATGTGGACTCTATCGATTTCATGTTCGTAAGCCTGTTTGGTAAGTACGGAACATTCAACAAGGTCATCCTTTTCAAATACGATCATCCTTCCTTTGGATGTCTTTCCAACAGCGTGACCGGCTCTCCCAACCCTCTGAAGTCCCTTGGCCACTGATTTTGGTGATCCCACCTGTACTACCAGGTCGATGTAACCTACATCGATCCCCAATTCCAGTGAAGTGGAAGAAACTGCGGATGTGAGTTCTCCATTTTTAAGATTATCTTCGACATCTAATCTAGTTTCTTTACTAAGACTGCCATGATGAGCAGCTATATCTGTAATACCTCTTTCTTGTAACTTATATGAAACGTTCTCGGCACCGCTTCTAGTATTGGTGAATATCAGAGTGGTTCTATGATCTTCTACCATCTCAGTCAACGTATCATACATACGGGAGTTTACCACTTCGTAAGGAAGTAAGGTCATGTCATCCACAGGGGATATTACAGATAAATCCAGTCTCTTTTTTTCTCCCGCAACTTCGATTATGTTTACCTCCCGGGGGTTTTCATTATTAAAACCTCCTAAAAATTTAGCTATCTCTTCAATAGGTGCTTGAGTTGCGGACAAACCGATTCTGGTCATGTTACTTTTTACATGTTCCTCGAGCCTCTCCGTATTTAGCGATAAGAAAACACCTCTTTTCGAAGAGCAGATGTCATGGATCTCATCCATGATAAAATATTTCACATCATCAAATTTTTCTCTGAATTTAGGAGACGAAAGCACTAAACCAAGACTTTCTGGTGTGGTGATAAAGATATGAGGGGGATCCGTCACCATCTTTCTTCTTTCCTTCTGAGAAGTATCACCGGACCTTATAGCAGTTTTAATTTCAGGAACCTTCGCATCTTTTTGCTCTGCTAGTGATCTTATCTCTTGTAAAGGCTTCTCTAAATTTTTATGGATATCATTGGCTAACGCCTTTAATGGAGAAACATAAACGCAGTATATTTTGTCCTCTAATTCACCTTGTTTATCCAATTTGAAAAGTTCATTTATAATTGATAAAAATGCAGTCAAGGTTTTGCCTGATCCGGTAGGTGACGAAACCAGTACATTCTTCATTTCATGGATTAATGGAATTGCATAACCCTGGGGTTCCGTCAATGAATCAAATTTATCGTCAAACCACTCTGCTATCAGAGGTTCCATCAGGTCTAAGACTTCTTCTTTATCTTTGCTTTCGCTCACTCTTTTTATCATCCTTTCTTTCCCTGTGCATCTGCTTCGAATCAAAGATTACGTGAACGGTCATTTAATAAACTTTCGCTTCTATACAAAGGTTTGAAAATATAGCCTAAAAAAATAAAAAGAATTATTGTAGTTATGAGATCATTTTGAAAGTTCTTCTCTTATCGTATCAACGTACCAGTCCGATATAGATTCTAGAATAATCTCTCCGGCCTCCTTGCTAGCTAAACTTGGATCACCGAGAACACCATTTTTAGTGAAGTATTTCAGTCCTTTTGCAAAAAGAGTTCCAATCGGTATATCTTCCGTATATCCTTTTTTGAATTTGTTTTTTCGTACCAATCCTTCATCTATAGCTAACATGATCGATGTTTCAGAAGCACCGGAGTGTATGATCGGTTCTTCGAAATCTATTCCCGCATCTTTCATTCCTTCATTCATAAGTTCCATGCTTTTCTCTATATCCGCTATGACCGCTAATTTGGAATCTTTCAATTTATATCTGAGTTCAGGTTCGAATTCCTCGAGAGGATCAAAATTCCCGCCGTGATAAGGTATCAGTACTATATTTTTAAAACCATGTTTTTCGTAGGCTAAACAATGGTCCAACACTAGGTTCTTAAGTGTCTTATATGATATGGAAACCGTACCAGAGAACTCCATATGGTGTTTAGAACAACCTGGCCTTATTATCGGAGCGACCAACGCCTTATCAAGTTTTTCAGCAGTCCTAACTCCAAGTTCTTCAGAGATCAATTCATCGGTATTTATCGGTAGATGTGGTCCATGCTGTTCTATAGAACCCAATAATATCAAAACAGTATCATATCCCTGTTCAATAGCTTCCTGAATTTCTAACCAACTCATATCTTCCAGTTTTAGTTTCATAGAATCATAAAAACTAGTAGAAGATCGTTATAAAATACTTTTCGGAATTAATCAATAATTAGTCAAACCATTAAAAAAAATAAAAGAAAGGATTTTTGTCAATCTATATCAAGTCCATCTCTTTACCCAGTTTTTCGTAGGCATTCAAAATGTAATCAAGGTCGTCGTAGTCCATACCTGCATTTATTTGGTTCCTGATCCTAGCCTGTCCTTTAGCTACCATCGGATAAACGATTGCTAGTGCAAATATTCCTTCATCATATAATCTGTCTGCAAGTTTCTGGGCTTTCCTGCTGTCTCCGATCATGGCGGGTATTATAGGAGTTTCACTCCTACCTGTATCATATCCTAGACTTTCGATCTCCTTCTTGAAGTACTCGGTAAGATCCCATAACTTCTCGACTCTTTCTGTTTCTTCCATGACTAAATCGAGAGCCTTGATATTCACTGCCGCCACATGTGGCGGGAATGCTGCACTCAAAAGCCAAGTTCTAGATGTGTTGTATGCATAATTGATTAGTCCCTCATCACCGGCTAACATGCCGCCAAAACCACCGAGTGCTTTCGAGAAAGTTCCCATCTCGACATCGATCCTATCTTCCAAGTTGAATTCTCTTGCTATGCCTCTTCCATCACCTAAAATACCCTCACCGTGAGCGTCATCCACATATGTCATAGCTCCGTATTCATCAGCTAGGTCCTGTATCTCATCCATCTTTGCTATGTCACCATCCATGCTAAAAACACCGTCGGTGATGACGAACATCCTTTCGTATCCTTCTTCTTGTGCCTGTTTCAAACAATCCTCTAATTCACCCATATCAGAATGGCCATAGATCATCTTGTCAGCACGAGATAGTCTCACACCATCGATGATACTTCCGTGGTTAAGTTCGTCGGAGATCAATAAATCACCTTTTTCAAGGAGTTGAGGTATCAAACCAGCGTTAACTGCAAAACCAGTTTGGTAGGTCATACCTGCTTCTGTTTCTTTAAACTCTGCTATCTTATCCCAAAGCTCCTCATGGATATCCATAGTTCCAGCGATAGACCAATCAGATCCCGCTCCCGCACCATATTTATCAACAGCCTCTTTTGCGGCCTTTCTCAACTCTGGATGATTAGCTAAATCCAAGTAATTATTTGATGCCAACATTATACACTCTTTCCCGTCGACTGTAACATGTGCCGTTGACGGACCTTCAAGATCTCTGATCTTCCAGGTAAGTCCTTCCTCTTTCATCTCTTCATATTTTTTCTGTAAATATTCAGTCTTTTTTGTCATATTATCAAACTCCATATCTTTGAGTTTCCCTCTTAGGGATAAATCGAACCTTCTTTGTTATTTGAAATAATTATTGTCACTTAAATCTTTCTAATCGAATCAGTCCTTATCTCCCCAGCCACCTCCACCGGGTGTTTCGACTCGGATCCTATCCCCCTTAGTCAAAGACAAACTTACTTTACTGCCAAGTTGCTCTTTTTTACCACCCTTTATCAAAAGATTTCTACCAGTTGAACCATCATCTCCACCCCTAATCCCTTTAGGTGGATATGTTCTCCTTTCAGACTGGATCGATAAATGGGTATCTTCAAGAACTTCGATATCCCTGATCAAACCATCACCACCCCCATGTTTACCTGAACCCCCTGATCCTTTTCGCAATTTATACGCATGTATTAACAGCGGATATTCTTTTTCCAAAGCTTCGATAGGAGTATTCTTAGTGTTGGTCATATGAACGTGAACTCCGCTTTCTCCTGACCCACATGGACACGCACCTGCACCTCCGCCGATGGTTTCATAATATGTGAAATTATCATTTCCAATGATCAAGTTATTCATAGTTCCTTGACTTTCAGCACATATCTTATCTGGGAAAATGTCTTCTAATGCTCTAAAAATAAGTTCTACGACCCTTTGAGAAGTTTCAACGTTCCCTGATGAGACCGCTGCAGGGGGTTTCGGATTTAAAACTGAAGCTTCTGGTATCGATATATTTAGAGGTCTATAACACCCCTGGTTTACCGGGACATCATCAGGTAACAAACATCGTAATACATAATATATAGCCGAATGAGTCACTGACCTAGGAGCGTTTATATTACCTTCTACCTGTTTACTAGTCCCTGTAAAATCAAAATCTAGGGAATCTTCACGGATATTTATCTTAACTTTAAGTCTCACTTTTGGTTCCCATTCCATGTGATCTGAAAAAGATAGTTGACATTTTGGTAATTCACTGATAATTTTCCTCGTTCTAGTCTCTGAATAATCGGTTATCTGTTTCGTAAATTTGTTGTATTTTTCTAACCCGAACCGCTTTACGTTTTTTACCAGTTCTTGAGCGCCTCTTTCATTGGCTCCGATCTGAGCTTTTATGTCGCCTATCCTTTCATCGGGTGTTCGAGTCTTATTAAAAACTTCTAGAACATTACGGCATACCTCACCTTCTTTTACTATATGGGTAGGTGAAATAACTATACCCTCCTCTTCTAAAGTTTTACTCATACCGGGCATAGAACCCGGGAAACTACCACCAACATCTGCGTGATGTGCTCTGTTGACTACGTAACCGATTAAATCCTCATCGAAAACTGGTTTGATAACTGTAATATCTGGAAGGTGAGTGCCGCCCATGTAGGGATCATTCAATATTATCTGATCACCTTTACCCATCTCACAATTTTCCAAAGCCGCATCTAAAGAATTGGGCATGGCACCAAGGTGAACCGGTATATGTTCAGCCTGGGCGATCATCTCTCCATAATTTGAAAATACTGCGCAAGACTCGTCTTTACGTTCCTTAATATTCGGTGAATATGCACTACGTTGAAGAGATGCCCCCATAAGTTCAGCTATAGATATGAAAGCGTGTTTCATAACCTCAAGGTCCGTCGGAGTCAAATCAGTCATCTTATCCCCTCCATATGAATGATACTCTGCTCATCGACCCCAAATTCCCAGTCGGGGGGTATCAATATAGTGGAATTCTTGTCCTCGATGATAACCGGCCCTTCCTTCTTTGTATCCGGACTGATGGAATCTCTAAATAATACCTCTGTTTCGAACATACCTTCCGGGAATAAACAATCTCCACTTTTAGATGACCTTTTCTCACTTGATTTGGCTGAAATTTCGTCTATTTCTCTTGAACGTCTAACTTCGATATGTATCCTAACTACTTCTATATCAGCATCTCGAATTGAATATCCGAACCGTTCATCGTGCTTTTTATGGAACCTCTCGATTAGATTGTCACCATACTCTATATTGATATGGTATCCTTGACCTTTGTACCTTAAACCAAGGAATACTTTTACTTCGCCTTCAGGTAAGTCCGTCTTCATCTCTATTATTTCTTCTTTGATCTTTTCCCGTTGAGAAAGAGGACAGAACATAGTTTTATGATAATCCTGTACTATGTCACCTGTAGCGATACCTAAAGCTGAAAATACGCCTGGTAAGGGTGGTATCATGACATGAGATATATCCAATTCCATGCCCAAATAAGCTGCATGTAACGGACCGGCACCACCGAAGGCTAAAATAGAGAACTCTGTAGGATCTAGTCCCCTTTCTACGGTGATAGTTTTCATGGTCCTTGCCATCTTAGAGTTCGCAACCTTAAAAATACCTAGAAGTGTTTCCTCAAAACCCATACCTAATTGATCAGCTAATCTTTTTAGTGAAGCGACTGCACTTTTTTTATCCAACTCCATCTCCCCGCCTAAAAAATAATTTGGATCGATATATCCCATGGCAAGAAGTGTATCTGTGATTGTCGGCTTATCTCCACCTTTCCCATAACATACTGGTCCCGGGTCTGCACCAGCGCTTTGTGGCCCAACTCTTAAAACCCCTCCTTCATCACATCTAGCTATACTACCTCCGCCAGCACCGACGGTCACTATATCAGCCATCCTTGACTGAACAGGGAACTTTTCGATCTCACCAGTATCTTTCCAATCCATTTCTCCATCTATGATAGTTGCCATATCTGCACTTGTTCCACCCATGTCAAAAGTGACCAAGTTTTCCTTCTCAGTGATTTTGGAAATATGAAGCCCACCAGCAACTCCTCCAGCAGGACCCGAATAAAATGTATCGATCGGATTGACAGATAAAGCCTTTTCAAGTCCGCCACTGGATTTCATAATATACGGTTCTTGTCCTAATAAATTTGTTATCGATGAAAAATATTCTTTGACTATAGGAGATAAATATGCATCTAGAAGTGTAGTCATACCCCTTTCGTACTCCCTAAATTCTTTAGAGACTTTATGAGATAATGTGTAAGGAACTCCCACCTTTTCAAGGACTTTACCAACTTCCTTTTCATGAGATGTATTCTGATATGAGTGAAGTAAACAGACAGCTGCACAGAGATCTTTCTCCGACAGTTTTTTAGCGATAAATTCCACCTCTTCAATATCTATCGACTCCATTTCATCTCCTTTATGATCGATCCTTCCAGAGATACCAAAACAATTATCTTTTTCAATTGGTGGTTTTGGTTTAGAAACATGTAGATCGTAAAGTTTTGGTCTATCTTGTCGACCGATAAAAAGTATGTCTTCGAATCCCTTATTTGTGATAAAAGCAGTTTTGACACCCTTTCCTTCAAGTATTGCATTCGTTGCCACGGTAGTTCCATGAAATACATCATCAGATCCATAGTCAATTTGTTGTATGCCTTCAGCAAAGGCTTTTTCAGGTTTGAATGGTGTGGATCTGACTTTAAAATGTTTAATCCCTTCATCTATAAAAACAAAGTCTGTAAAAGTCCCGCCGATGTCCACAGATAGGGTCATAAAACGGGAGTTTATAGAGTGTTTAAAAGTATTTTCGATAAATTCTAGTTAGTTTAAGTTGTGAACACAGGGAAAATATGGCGAAGAAAAATTATAAATAAATGTTTTTTCTTGATGTATATGACCTATACTAGTATACTTGTTTTCTATTTAATCTAAGCATATTAGAGAAACATTTAAATAGGAGGCTGTACATGTGTATGTAAGTACACAGGCGAAATAAGATATAACGATAATCACCCTCCCTCCCTTTTTTTTCTAAAAGGGAAAGGGTATCACAAATTCATTATAACCTCCCCCCTTCCCTCTCGTATTTTTCTATCTTTTTTTACTGGATGAGTTTCTTTTTTATCGAATACAAAAGGGTAAGGTTTATAACTACAGTATTTCTTATACCGGTCGGTGAAAGAGAAATGCAGCCAGGACAAATGGGTTATGATCGAGGAATAACCGTCTTCTCACCCGATGGAAGATTGTTCCAAGTCGAGTACGCAAGAGAAGCAGTTAGAAGAGGTACTACGACAGTGGGTATTCAAGTGGAAGATGGTGTTGCTTTAGTTGTTGATAAAAGAATTTCAAATGATTTAGTCATATCGAGCTCAATAGAGAAGATATTTCAAGTGGATAAAAAAACTGCTGTAGCGACTTCTGGTCTCTTCGCAGATGCAAGAGTGTTGGTAGACCACGCTAGAGTAGTGGCACAGATCAATCGAGTTTCGTATAATGAACGCATAAATATCGAGACCCTTGTTAAAAAGATCTGTGATTACAAACAGACTTACACCCAATACGGCGGTGTTAGACCATTCGGTACAGCTTTACTTATAGCCGGAGTCGATGAAGATGGTGCACATCTTTACGAAACCGACCCAAGTGGAGCATTCCAGGCATTAAAAGCCCAAAGTATTGGTATGGATAGAGATGAAGTCCAGGATGTTTTCGATCAGGATTATAGGGAAGATATGACCTTGGATGAAGGTATCGAATTATCTATAAAAGGGCTTAACAGGGCCGCAGAAGGAGAACTAGATCCTAGATCGTTAGAGATTGCTGTTATAACGAAGGACGAAGACTTTAATAAGTTATCTAAGGAGCGTATTGCAGAATATTTGGAGAAAATCGAATAATTAAATTAGGGAGGCTTGAAATTGGGTAAAAAGGATTATCAAAAGGAGCACACCGACACTCTTCTTGACGAATATGTCATAGCAAGATACAAATCACACGGTGAAATTTTTGAGATACTTCTTGATCCTGAAGCTGTTGAAAAATATAGAGGCGGGAAAGAAGTCGATTTAGTCGAGAATATGCCTTCTGAAAAAGTTTTCTCTGATGCAAAGAAAGGTGAAGAAGCCTCCCATAGTTTACTAGAAATGGTATTCGATACCACAGAGATAAAAGAACTCGCAGAGAAGATCCTTGAGAAAGGAGAAGTCCAGTTGACCACGGAACAGAGGAAAAAGAGGCAAGAACAAAAGGAGAGAGAGATAATAGATAGAATAGTTAGAGATTCTATGAATCCTCAAACTAATGCTCCACATCCCCCTCAGAGGATCGAAAACGCAATAAGAGAAGCTAACATACATATAGACCCCTTTAAACCGGTTAGCAAACAAGTAGAAGAAATCGTTGATGAAATCAAAGTTCTATTACCCCTAAGTTTTGAGAAACTTACTTTTTCAGTAAAGGTTAGAGGAGATATGTATGGAAAAATCTACGGCGTTCTTAAAAATATAGGCCGTATCAATGAAGAAAAATGGTTGAACGATGGAAGTTGGATGTGTAAGATAAGCCTCCCAGCAGGAGCAAAAGATGAGTTCTTCGAAAAAATTAATGAAAAAACTAAAGGGAACGTAGAGATAGAGAAAATAGATTGATAGAAATAATTAATTGGATAAATAATTAGATAAGGTGTTTATATATGAGTGAGAATAAAAATAAAACTAAAAGAGAACTTCTTTTACCTGGAGATGTTATTGAAGAAGGTGAAGATATTAAACCAGGTAGAGGTACTTTCAAACGCGATGGTAAGATATATGCAGCTAAATTAGGCGTTAAGACTTTTCGTTCAGGTTACGTCAATGTCGCTGCTCAAAGTGGAAGGTACGATCCTAAGAAAGGAGATAAGGTGATCGGTACTGTAATAGATTTAAATTCATCTATATGGATGGTGGATATAAACGCTCCTTTCATTTCGATTTTACACGTGAATGATGTACCATGGAGAGTCGAATACGGCGATACAGCTAGTTATATCGACGTTGGAGATGCTGTGTTGATCCGTATTACTGAAGTAGACGAGCTTAAAAAGACACAAGTCAGTATGGACGAAGAAGGTTTAAGGAAATTAAACAGTGGACAAATAATAGAGATCGCACCCTCACAGGTCCCACGTGTCATAGGAAGAAAAGGTTCTATGATATCCATGCTCAAAAACTATACAGGTTGTAGAATATTTGTAGGGCAAAACGGTAGAATCTGGATCGATGGAGACCTAGAAGGGCAGTATATAGCGGTTAAAGCTATTCAAATGATTGAAGAAAAAGCTCAGGTTGTAGGTTTAACCAATGCAGTTGAGAATTTTTTGAAAGAGAAAACAGGTAAAGACCTTGAAGATAGTGATAAGTAATAATTAAAGGAGGTATTTTATCATGAGTGGAAATAAAGATATGGAATTGATTGATGAGAATGGAAAAAGATTAGATGGTAGAGATCTTGACGAATTAAGAGATATCAAAATAGAAACAGGTATTTTAAAAAGAGCCGATGGATCAGCTTATATCGAGTGGGGTAAAAACAAGGTGTTGGCCGCGGTCTATGGACCAAGGGAGATGCATCCTAGGCATGCCCAGGAACCATCAAGGGCTGTAGTCAGAGCCAGATACAATATGGCTGCTTTTTCAGTACCTGATAGAAAAAGACCCGGTCCCGATAGACGTTCAGTAGAAATAAGTAAAATAACTTCAGAAGCTTTAGAAGAAGTAGTATTTGTTGAGATGTTCCCAAGAGCGGTTATCGATATATTCATAGAAGTTTTAGAAGCAAGTGCTGGAACAAGATGTGCAGGTTTAACAGTTGCATCTGTAGCCCTTGCAGATGCAGGTATTCCTATGTCTAATATGATCTCTTCCTGTGCTGCAGGGAAAATCGACGGACATGTTGTTTTAGACTTGGGTAAAAATGAAGACAATTTTGGTGAAGCAGACGTGCCTGTCGGAATGGTACCAAATACAGACAAATTGACTTTATTGCAGATGGATGGTAACTTAACAAAGGAAGAATATGAAGAAGCTGTGGAGATGGCAATGAATGCATGTAACGAAATCTATGAGATACAGAGAGATGCTTTGAAAACTAGATACTCTACAACACTAGAAGATGAAGAAGAGATAGATGAAGATATTGCGGAATTACAGGAGGAGGAATAAAAATGAAAGAAATCATTTCAACGATCACCAAGGATTACTTGTACAGATTGATAAAAGAAGGTAAAAGGATTGACGGTAGAGATTTACTCGAACATAGAGAATTAGACGTCGAGGTTGGTTGGATAGGTCCTGCCGAAGGTTCTGCACGTGTAAAATTGGGAGATACTGAAGTAATAGTAGGTATCAAAATGGATGAAGGTGAACCATTCCCAGATACCCCAGACCAAGGTGTAGTTATTACAAATGCAGAATTGATACCTATGGCGTCGCCACAATATGAATCTGGACCACCTGGAGAGGACGCAACAGAAGTCGCTAGAGTTGTAGATAGGGGGATCAGAGAAGGCGGAGTCGTCGACACTTCCAAACTATGCATCGAAGAAGGGGAAAAAGTATGGATGATATTTATCGATATACATGTACTAAACTTCGATGGAAATTTAATAGATGCTGGTGGAATAGGTGCAATGGCTGCGCTGATGAATACGGTAGTACCCGCTTCTGATTTTGAACACGGTGAAGATTACGAACTACCGATCGAACACGTTGTTATTCCCACAACATTCACTAAAATAAAGGATAC
>JAFDTG010000096.1 GCA_019594235.1 Candidatus Saliniplasma halalkaliphilum
CAAAGGACCGGATCTACCTGAAAAAGCAGTAGAAAGAGAGATGGAGGATAAGATATATTCCGAGCTACAGGAAGATATGATCACGGGTCTGATCGGCCTCAGAAGGACTGGAAAGACCACTCTTTTAAAGATGATCATCGAGAAACTGTTGAAAGATGTTGACCCCATTAGGATATGTTATTTTTCTTTCGAACTGGCAGAAGAGGTCAATATCCGAAATTTGATAAATACATATTCAGAAGAGATTTTAAAAGAACCTTATGGATCATATGATAAAAAAGTATACTTTCTTTTCGATGAGATACAAAAAGTCGATGATTGGGGGAACCATCTAAAAAGTGTTCAAGACAGAAATTTTAACATAAAATTTTTGATTACTGGTTCCTCATCCATGAACATAACTAAAGGAGCCGGCGAAAGCTTAGTTGGTCGGATAAAGATACATCGATTGAATCCATTCACCTTCAAAGAGTTCCTCCTCTATGAAGGAATAAAGGCACCAGATATGATGATAGATGACCTCAACTATCCTAAAGACGCTGCTCGGTACAGGATCAAATTCAAAGAATACATGAACAAGGGAGGATTTCCAGAATTATACAACACACGGTCTAAAAACTATCTTAAACAGATATTGGACCTGATCTTCTTTAGAGATATAGTGGAAATCTTTCCTGTGAAAAGGACTGATGTGTTGAAAGGCATATTTAAAAGGAACTCCGAGAAGTCTGGTCAGAGGATAAATTTTACCAGCCTTGCCAATGACCTTAATACACAGTTTCGCACTGTTAAAGATTATATTCAATATCTAAACGATTCCTTCTTGATAGAGAAGAGTATCTCGTTGGAAAAAGATCATATAAAAGCAATGAGAAAGAACCCAAAAGTTTACGTTTCAGATCATTCTTTTGCCAACCTTTATGGAACTCAAGAAGGATTAAAAGCAGAAACGGTAGCTTTCAATCATCTAAAAACTATAGAACAACCTAGATATAATAGGGAACCAGAGGTAGATATCGTATTGCCAGAAGAGAAGAAAGCCTTCGAAATCAAGTATAGTTCTAAAGTTGATAAAAGAGATGCCAAGAATATGTTGAAGCTGTCAGAGGATTATAGTTTATTCCTGGTCACTAAAGAAAGGTACGACGAGTGGACCATAGAAGGTAGAAAGGTACGGTTAGTACCTCTTTGGCTTTTGACTCTCTGTGTATAGATCATCGGTTCTATGAATGATGAAATAAACCTTATTTAATCCCAGGAGTATATCGATCTATACATGATCGAAGTAAAACGACTCAAAAAGAGATTCGGAAGTACACTGGCTGTTGATGACGTGACTTTTAAAGTCGAAGACGGCGAGATATACGGATTATTGGGTCCGAACGGCAGCGGTAAAAGTACCACTTTAAAGATATTGACTGGAATACTGAAACCAACCTTCGGAGAAGTTCACGTCGACGGTATCAACTCCTCTAAACATCCTAACCGGGTGAAAGAGGTTATCGGGTACGTCCCTGAAAGTGTGGATCTATACGAAAGTTTAACACCCAACGACCTCTTCAACATGGTCGGAAGTATCAGAGGTATAGAACATGCTCAACTGAACAGCAGGGTGAATTACTTCGTAGATGCATTCAACATCGGTCAATATCTACATCAATACATAGGTACTATGAGTTTTGGTAATAAACAGAAAGTATCCATAATCAGCGCACTACTCCACGATCCATCGGTACTGATAATGGACGAAGGTATGAACGGATTGGACCCTAAGATGGCTAAGATATTAAGGGAGATACTGTTTCAATTCAAGGATGAGGGTAAGAGTATAATCTTTTCAACTCACGTTTTGCCTCTAGCCGAGATGATATGCGATAGGTTAGGTCTTATCCATGAAGGTAAAATAATCGCTGAAGGGACCGTTGAAGAACTGAAAGATATGTCAAGTCAATCGAATATAGAAGATGTATTCTTGGAATTGACTAAAAGTAAAGATGAAGTGTTAGGTGTGGTGGAGGCACTGAAGAACACGAGGTGATCTAGTGTTAAAGATGGTCAAGATACTCTACAGGGAACTCCATTACCAGATGGCCAAGGAGAATCCTATGGTTAGTGGTGAAAAGGAGTTCAACAAACAGATCAAGAAGTCCATGGATATGAAGAGGAACGTACTACAGCAGTCCATGATATTCCTTTTATTCGGAACCATGACCGCCGGGAGTATCTTCGTGGCGGAGGATGAAGCCATGGTAGTCGGAGTGTTGACTTCACTGGCGTTGATACCTTTCGTTCTATCACTATATCAGACCACTATACAGGCATCGTTCTTGACATCTTTAGGTATATTCGAACCTTTGAAACCCCTTCCGGTGGAGTTGGGAGGCAAGTACATGAGCGGTGTTATCTCCGTGGACCTGATACCTGGGTTTGTACTCGTGATACCGGCTGTAGTGGCCATGGTATTTAGAGCACCTTTGAGCGGGATATTGACCCTGTTCTGGATGATAGTTGCAGTATTAGCAGGACACGTGATTGGACTCGGTGTCTTCGCACTTTTCGGTCAAAAGGTGATGAACTATAAAGGAAGTCTAAGTTTTTTGAAGAACGTGCTCAAGGTCATCGGTCTCCTTTTATTCATGGGTCTTTTCTTCGGTGTGATGTACTTTCAGGAGTATTTTGCTGCTTATATCGGAACGGTTGCGGACTACCCCTTCGTATTCCCCGTATCACTAGCATCGGTTTTCGAACCTTTGAACAGTTTGATATTGTTAGTATTTCATTTGGTAATTTTACTGCCTCTATATTTTTTGAGTCTTAGAAAGGTCTGGAGCGGTATTCTAGAACCTGCGATCACGTCTCCAGGTAAAGTGGAAACGGATTACAAGATTTCACTTAGAACTCCGATAGTGTCTATGATACTGAAGGACCTAAAAGTCATCGGTAGGAAAACTTCCATGATGGCCGGACTGCTGTTCCCTCTTTACATAGCATTACCGCAGATGTTCTTGAGGGTCAGAGATGGTAGGATATCCATGGTCGATATGACCTATCTGGTATTCCTAGTAGGTATAGTGACGGTCGCCGGTGCAGACGCTATATTGAAGGTGGAGGGAAAGAGCATGAGTTTTTTGAGGACTTTACCTTTGTCGAAAGTGCAGTTCGCCTTGGGTAAGGCATTATCTATGAGTATCGTACCGATGTTCGTTGGGGTCGGTATGGTCGGGTTAGGTGTGTATTTTTCAGTTGAAGTGATATACCTACTGCCCTTGGTCTTGATACTACCGATAACTGCTGCCGTCGTTACCATGAGCTACCTGTTCAGGTATAAAGGTGAGATGATAGGGGTTCCGGAGTTCGATTTTAAAAAGATGATACTCCTGTTTTTGATAGTGGGAGTGGTCTTCGGAGTCGTGGCGCTTCCGATAATATTCATGGGAGGCCTTTTAAAGTATATACTCAGTCCTTTGATAGCTATTTTTATCACATCGATATTGTACTTACGGTTGAAAAGATAAATCCCGCAAGATTTATCTATATTCTTGTCATTCATTCTCTGTGATCATGATGGTTGAAACTCCTGTAATAATCGTGAATTATAAAACGTACTCACAGTCCGTCGGAAAGAAGTCCGTAGAATTGACGAATATCATTGAAGAGAACGCAGAGGTCAACTGGGTGGTATGCCCTCAATTGGCGGATCTAAGGATGGTTTCCGAAGAAACTGATGTTCCTGTTATGGCACAGCACGTGGATGGTATCGAACCCGGCAGCAATACCGGGCAGGTACTGTGTGAGACGGTCAAGCAGGCGGGTGCCGTCGGAACGTTGATCAACCATTCTGAGAACAGGTTGAAGTTGTCGGATATCGAGAAGATAGTTCGGATATGTAAGGAGAAGGGATTGACGACCATAGTCTGTGCCAACAATCCGAAAGTGGCGGCTTCCGCTGCAGTGTTTGATCCAGATTTTGTCGCCTACGAACCGCCGGAGTTGATCGGTGGGGAGATATCGGTATCAACGGCGAAACCTGAAGTTGTGGCCGAGGCTGTAAGAGAGGTAAAATCGGTGAATGAAGAAGTTGGAGTACTCTGTGGAGCCGGTGTTAAAGACGGTGAAGACGTGAAAAAAGCCATGGAGTTGGGTACAGAAGGCGTATTGTTAGCTTCTGGACTGGTAAAATCTGAAGTTCCTGTCGAGGTTATAAAAGATCTTGAAAGTGGACTTTACTGATCATTCCTTTCTTAAAGCGTCGACTGGACAGACTTCTGCACAGCAGTAGCATCTTATACATTTCCACCAGCTTATCTTGGGGCCGTAGTCTTTCATGGTGATGGCGTCGTTGGGACAGATCTCACGGCACTTAGCGCATTTTATACACTTTTGCTTATCCAGAGTTGGTCTTTTCAGGAAGAAGTTGGAGATGAATCCGGTTAGGAAGTTTGGCATGTACCAAGGGTTGGAACCTCCTTTTGGATAGTTGATTTGAGTATCGAAATCACCGGGAGTCAGTTTCGTGTAAGTGATATCTTCTAGATCTTTTATGGTCTTGACCTTTTTGATAGGGATACCCACTGAACGGCACGCCGCTGCGTCTAAAGACGTGGAATCCGATGATGCAAGTACCATGTTTGTCTTGATAAGATCTCCACCGCTGCCGGGACCCTGTCCCTCCATACCGTAGATCCCGTCCATTATCGAGATCCTCGGGTTGACAGCGTCGTTGACGTCAACGAGCATCTTAGAGAACTTGTCCAAACCTTTGTATTGACCGTGATAACCGGATTTGGTGAGACCGTGGACGCATCCGAACATGTTCTTGACTGCTCCAGTGTAAACTGTGAACATGTGTGTTTTGAGCTTAGGCAGATTGATAACACCGTCAACGTCCTGGATGATCCCTAAAGCATCTATGGATTTTATCACGTTACCTGGTGGGAAATCTATGGGGTACATGCTGGTATCGTAATTGAGTTCTGCATCGGTCTCCTCTTCGATCCTATCCCACCCGGCCTTTCTGTACATCCTTTTCAAGATAGTTTTCTTCATGGGTCCGCCGGGACTGTCGACCACTATGACGTTGACACCGGCTTCTTCCAGTATCTTGACCACTGCGATTATGAAATCCGGATGGGTGTTGATAGCTTTCTCAGGACTGTCACCCCTTAACAGATTGGGTTTTACCAGTAATGTTTCACCCTCTTTGACGAAGTTCTTTATCCCTCCCAGGGAATCGATACCTTCTTTTATGACCGGTTCGACCTTTTTGTAACTACTGCATCGGTCTAAGAATACTTTCATATATACTCCACAAGGTTTATATTATAAGTATTTTGTAGATGTAGATATGTGCCTAGCAGTTCCTGGAAAGATCCGGAAGATAGATGGTGACAACGCTGAGATCGATTTCGGAGGAGTCAAGAGATCCGCTAACGTTTCTTTGGTGGATGTTGAAGTCGGAGATTACGTTATAGTCCACGCAGGATACGCTATCCAGTATCTTGATGAAGAAGAGGCGAGGAAGAGCTTGGAAGCCTGGGATGAAGTCATCAAAGCTCAAGCTGAATTCGAGAAAAATCAATAATAATTTGAAATATCTTTTAAATTTCACCTGTTATTTACTGTGGGAATACCCATGTTTTTTGTAGGCATCTCCGATCTCAAGCCTTCATTATATCTTCAAGTTCGAACAAGTGTAGATCGCTATCTTCGAAATCCGACACTTCTTTTCCCACTATAACGTAAGAAACTTCTTTATCGTCTTCGAACGGTGTTTTTTTTGTCCCTGAGGACGCTCAGTATGTAACTCCTTTTCTCTATCAGCGAACATAATATGAACGTAATCATTATGATTGTAATCATATTAATAATCTTGGGTAAAAGGTGTCTAAATAGTTCTCA
>JAFDTG010000005.1 GCA_019594235.1 Candidatus Saliniplasma halalkaliphilum
ACACAAATAGGTGAATGAATTAGAAGAGTTAGATATCATCGAAATAAAGAACGGTATAAAGATCATCGATGAAGAAGTATCAGAGAGATTTGAGCAGTTAGGTAAAGCATTAATTCAAAGAAGATTAGATTTGGAAGATGCCTATTTATTGCCCAACTTTTCAGGCATGAGATATGCGTTTACAAAGATCGACGCGGTCTTTATTTGGACTAAAGGTGGATACCAGATCGCGCGGAGCAAAACTGACTACGCAATATTCATTAAGATATTGGAAAAAGATTTAAGCCAATGGAAAGATTTTTTTGAAGGTTTCAACATCCAGTATAATATCAAAAAAAGAGGTGGGAACAATATATATTTTGTCTTATACCCCGTAAAAGATTTCGAATCAGATTGGGTAGAGAATGCATCAGTAGAAACCTTACAAAAAACTATCGATTGGGCAAAAAAATATGAATTAAATTTCCAACCAGCTTTGGAGATGTTGGATGAGATATACGACATCGGATTAGATGTTGAATACAAAGAAAAATCCAAAAATTGATCTTTTCATCCATTCAATAACTCATAGAAAATAGACTTGTATAATCACACTCTAACTTTCCTCACAGACCGGGATCTCACCCTTGTAATATAGCACTCCATCCACGTACTCCACCTGTATGGCATGGAATTCTACACCTGAGTCGATAGCCTCGTAAAATGTGGAACTGAAATCGGGGTCCCTCTCTCTATAAGGTAAAAAACACTCAGCATCGGGTCTGAATATCAGGAAGATTACTGCAGAATTATCGCCCCGTCGCTTGGCTTTTATCAGTTCCTCAAGATGCCTCTTACCTCTAGTGGTGGGTGCATCTGGGAATAATGCTACACCATCTTTAGCCAATGTACACCCCTTAACTTCGACCCAAACTATATCTCCATCCCGTTCAACCAAAAAATCGATGCGACTTTCACCGAGCTTCTGCTCCGCCTTGAAGGAATCCATACCCTTTATGGGGTTCATCTCATCATCTTGAAAAATCTTCTCCATTATCATCCTGTGATATCCGGAATTGACCAATATCCAATCGTCACCGACTTTTCCAGCGATCAGATCGTAATCTGTCTTTCTACCAGTGCTATCAGCTTTCTTAAGAAGTACTTCGTTACCTTCGTAAAGTATCTCTTCCAATCTACCCGGGTCCCTGACGTGAACAGCAACTCGTTTCGAACCGTTGATCTCAACTTCCCCTAAAAATCTATTCTTTCTTTCAATGAACTTTCCTTCTATATCGTATGGAATTTCAACAATTTTATTCATCGTTCCACTCATAACTCTTCTTTTTTACTTTTCTTCTCCAGCAGTATAGCGGGTTTGATATCTTTCAAACCCTCTATCGATCCCATCTTTTCACCGATGACTTTCGACAACTCTTCTCCGTTCTTTGTCCATATTTCCGTCATTATCATATGGTCGCCAGTTGATTTTGCCACCCATCGAACACCTTCGATACTACACAATTCATCTACAGCGTTCAACATATCCTGAGGTTCGACATCCAAACCGATTATAGTGACCATACCGTAACCCAAACTCTTTGGATCGATGTCTAAAGTATATTTATTGATAACACCCTTTTCTTCCATCGCTCGAACTCTGTTCCTTACCGTAGCTTCACTTACACCCAATTCGTTGCCTATCTCGGTGAAAGGTTTTCTAGAGTTTTTTTCAAGGATTTTAAGTATCTCCCTATCGGTATCGTCAGTTTTTACCATATTAATCGCAATATACTTGCGCTTCTTATTAAACTTTTTGCGAATATCGTACAAAAGATTAATATAACTCGTATTTATTACCTTGTTATGTACATGAAAAACTATAAAATAAGGGTTTTGGATATAAAGATAACGGAGGCTGAAAGATTATGGAAATAGATGATATGAGCTTCGATGAACTGCTCGTGATCGCAGCAAAATCGGAAGTTAACGCTAGAGAAGTTTACGAATACTTGGCTAATAGAAGTGGTAATTTTGTTGTCACGGATAGGTTCGAGTTCTTAGCTGGTGAAGAACAGAAGCACGAGGACTTCATCAGAGAACTTTACAAAAAGAGGAACAGCGGTAAGGACTTAGATGTCAAAAAAGACACGCCGGTTCCTATACCTTTCATAAAATACGATGACCAAACCGACGAATCAGAGATTATAAGTCAGGCCATGGAAGCGGAGATAGCTTCAAGGGATTTTTACCAGGACATGGCCGATAAGGCACAGAGTGTTGAAGGCGAAGGAAATCCAGAAAAACTGCTCAGGTACCTATCCGGAATGGAGCAGAATCATTATGAAATTTTAAAATCGGAAAGAGAAAGGATGTTGGAATTCGAAGAATTCGATGAATACCATCCTGCGATGCATATGGGACCTTAAAAGGAGATGATAAAGATGACAAAATGGGAATGTATAGTTTGTGGATATATATATGATGAAGAAAAAGGCGACAAAACGAGCGATATTGAACCGGGTACTAAATTCGGAGACCTACCGGATGACTGGGTCTGCCCGGTCTGTGGAGCACCGAAGGATCAATTTGAGGAAATTGAATAATTATTTATAGAGACGAACATTATATAGAGAGTTGGTGAGATATATGAGCAAAAAAGAGGTAATAAAAGAGGGTGAACTCTCGAAGGGTTTTACATTGGTAGATCAAAATGGGGATGAATTCACTCTATCAGATTTCAAAGGAAAAAAAGTACTGCTCTCTTTCCATCCTTTAGCTGGAACGAGCGTCTGTGCAAAGCAGATGAAATCACTGGAAGAGAATAGGGGAAAGTTCGAAGAACTGAACACAGTCCCGGTGGGGATAAGCGTTGACTCCGTTCCGGCTAAGAAATTATGGGCGGAGAATATAGGTGTTAAAGAAACGAGCCTATTATCCGACTTTTGGCCCCATGGAAAAGTTATCAAGATGTATGGGCTTTTCAAAGAGGAGGACGGATTTTCAGAAAGGGCTAACATACTGATCGATGAGGATCAAAAGGTGATCTTCTCCAAGGTTTACCCGATAGGAGAAGTCCCTGATTTAGATGAGATATTTACTAAAATCGAAGAGAGGTGATATATGTGACAAAAATAGGAGAGATGTACCAATCGGATGATTGGAAGACCGAGAAGCACGTACCAGTGTTAGAGATCAAAGATAAAGATGACGGATATCTTGTGAAGGCATCGGTAGGGAAGGAGATAGCACATCCAAATACGACTGAACACCACATACGATGGATAGAACTGTACTTCCATCCAAAGGGTGAAAAGTTCCCTTACCAGTTAGGAAAATTCGAGTTCACTTCACACGGAGAATCGGCTAAAGGTCCTGATACGAGTACTGTTTACGCGGAACCGAAGATCGTTGCTCACATGAAAACGGAGAAAGACGGCACTGTTATAGCGAATTCATACTGCAACATCCACGGCCTGTGGTCGAACGAAAAAGAATTGAAATTATAGGTGATAGGCAATGGAAGAAGAAAAACAGATGCCGCTTATTGGCGACAAGTTCCCTGAGATGACAGTCAAAACGACCCACGGTGAGATAGAACTGCCGGACAAATTCAAAGGAAAATGGTTCATACTGTTCTCACATCCGGGTGATTTTACACCGGTGTGTACCACAGAGTTCTACGCATTCCAGAAAAGGTACGAACAGTTCAAAGACCTGAATACTGAACTTATAGGTCTGAGTATCGATCAGGTGTTCAGTCATCTGAAGTGGGCAGAATGGATCGAAGATAACCTGGGTGAAGAGATCAAATTCCCGATAATAGATGACGGCAGGGGAAAAGTAGCCGATAAATTGGGCTTGATACACAGCACCGGCGGCACAGCAACTGTAAGAGCTGTTTTCATGGTTGACCCTGAATCTAAGATACGAGCGATACTCTATTACCCGGCTGAACTCGGCAGAAATATGGACGAATTCATCAGGATGATAAAGGGATTCCAGAAAGCTGACGAGGAAGGCGTAGCTATACCTGCTAACTGGCCCGATAACGAACTGATGAAAGATAGAGTTATCATACCACCGGCGAACAGTGTAGAAGCCATCAAGGACAGGAAGAAGAGAGAGAATGACGGAGAGATCGAGTGCTACGACTGGTGGCTGTGCCATAGGGAGTCTTAAAACCCTTTCTTTTTAATTATTTATGAGGTGATCAGATGACAGAAATATTGGAAGTTTACAGATGTAATATATGCGGGAACATAGTTGAAATGGTTCACGAAGGTATTGGTGAACTGGTCTGCTGTGGAGAGTCCATGGAATTGTTGGAAGAGAAAGTAGAAGAAGAAGGTATGGAAAAACACCTTCCAGTTGTTAAAGAAGTCGAAGAGGGTGTTAAAGTTAAAGTTGGTGAGAAGGAACACCCCATGGAAGAGGAGCACTACATCGAGTGGATAGAAGTGCTGACTGAAGATGGGGCTTATAGAGAATTTTTAGAACCCGGTGATAAGCCGGAATTCGCATTCGATCTGACTCAAGATAAAATAACTGCACTCAGAGAGTACTGCAGTGTTCACGGATTATGGAAGATTTAAAGGTGATAAATATGGGAAAAATGACAGATAAGTCGTTAGAGGAAGCCTTTGCAGGCGAATCTAAAGCGCACATGAAGTACATGATCTTCAGCGAAGTCGCTGAAAGAGAAGGAAAGGAAAACGTTGCACGGATGTTCAAAGCTATAGCGTATGCGGAACAGGTGCACGCTACTAACCACGCAAGAGAACTTGGTAAGATAGGTGATACGGAAGAGAACCTTCAAACAGGTATGAACGGTGAAAATTTCGAAGTGCACTGGATGTACCCAGCGTACCACGAGATCGCACATCTCGAAGAGGAAGAAGGAGCTAAGCGGTCCATACATTACGCATTAGAGGCCGAGAAGATCCATTCCATGATGTACGAGAAAGCAAAGAATGCCGTTGAGAAAGGCGAAGATATCGAGTTAGATGAAGTTTACATCTGTCCGGTATGCGGTTATACCCACGAAGGAGAACCGCCGAAAGAATGCCCAGTATGCGGTGTTACTAGTGATAAGTTCAAGATGTTTGAATGAGGTGATAATATATGATAAAAGAAAATATTGAAAAGTCGATAAACGAACAGATAAACGCTGAACTCTATTCAGCGTACCTGTACCTTTCCATGGCGGCGGATTTCGCCGACAAGGGATACGAGGGTATGGAACAGTGGATGAGAGCTCAAGCCAGGGAAGAGAAGGAACACACCATGAGGTTCTTCGATTACCTGCAGGAGAGAGGCGGAAGGATAAAACTGGAAGCTATCGAGAAACCAAAAGAAGAATGGGAGTCGCCTTTAGAAGCCTTCGAGGAAGCTTTAGAACATGAGAAGTACGTTACGGAAAGGATCAACGAGATGGCGGATATGGCTGAAAAGGAGAAGGACAGGGCTACATTGAACATGCTGCAGTGGTTCATCGATGAACAGGTCGAGGAAGAGGATTCCACGGAGAACATAGTCAACAAGTTGAAGATGGTCAAGGACAGCCCCAGCGGTCTTATGATGCTGGACTCCAAGCTCGGAGAAAGACCCACTGAAAGCGTTGAAAAAGAAGAGTAGATATCGCTTGCAAAAAAACCCTTTCTAAAACCCTTTATATTTATTTAAAAGATGTGAATGAAGATGGAACTGAGGAATTATAGTTTACAAATGCTGTTCTTAGCTGCTGTGAAGGCCGAAAAAGAAGCCATCGAAGTCTATTCCGATTTGAAGGATGAGTTTCAGGATGAGTTCTTACAAGATCGTCTGGATTTTCTGATTAAAGAAGAGGGGCATCATGAAAGGATACTCATGGGCATGTTCAAGGATTTGTACCCAGATGAGGAAATCGTACTCCCTAAAAGAAGTCCAGTACCCACTCCAGATATAGATGAAGATGTGAAGGAGGAAAAAGAACTTCTAAAGAACGCTATGGATGCTGAGATCTGGGCTGCTGAATATTATAGATCATTCTCAAACAGATTCGATGAAGATTCGAAGATGAATAAAACTTTGAAATACTTAGCTAAGATGGAGAGGGAGCATTTCAAGATTTTTCAGACTGAATTAGAAAAGATAGAGGAAGTGAATAAAGATGGATAGATTTACATACATAGTTGGTGGAAAAGCGGGAGAAGGTGTCAAGAAAGCAGGTTCGTCTGCAGCTAACCTGTTCAGAAAGATGGGTAGAAAGACTTTCGAATTGGACGATTACCAGAGTCTTATACGGGGAGGACACAACTTTTCAGTTGTGAGTTCTTCTACGGGTGATATCTACAGTCACTATATGAAAGCAGATCTAGTAGTCAACCTAGACGGTAGAAGTTACAAGATACACAAAGACCATCTCAAAGAAGACGGTCTGATGATATACAATTCCGGAGATACTGAAGATGGAGATGGCGTCGGATTACCTATAGACGAGTTATCCAAGGAGTATTCCAAATCAGACTTGATAAAGGGTGTTGCTGGGATCGCTGTACTTTCATACGTCGTAGGTATGAGCAAAGACGAGTTAAAAAAGTTGGTCGAAAAAGAGTATTCAAGGGGTGTTGAAGAGAACATTTCCTTCGCCGAGAAGATATACGATGCTGCAGAAGAGAAGATAGATAAGAAGTTCGAATTAGATGAGGGTGAACATAGTCTTCCGGTGTTCAGCGGGAACCAGTCACTTTCGTTAGGTGCTTCAGCAGCAGGCTTGGATATGTACATCGGTTACCCCATGACGCCTGCTTCATCTATACTGCATTTCTTCGCTGCCAATAAGGATCATTTAAAAGTGATGCCTGTCCACCCGGAGAACGAGATAGGTGTTGCGAATATGGCCATAGGTGCCACCATGCCCGGAGCCAGGGTGATGGTAGGGACAAGCGGAGGAGGTATGGCACTCATGGAAGAAGCGATGTCCCTAGCAGGGATGAGCGAATCGCCGGTACTTTTCGTTCTAGCTTCTAGACCGGGACCATCTACGGGTGTTCCCACTTATACCGAGCAGGCCGATCTAAGATTCGCTTTGAATCAAGGTCATGGAGATTTTCCCATGATAGTTGCTTCACCGGGTAGTATCGAAGAGTCTTTCTACCTGACTGGAGAGATGTTGAACATGGTCTGGAAGTACCAGACACCAGGTATATTACTCACTGAGAAACATCTTTCAGAAAGCAGTATGACAGTGGATTTGGACCCGTCAAAAGTCGAGTGGGCCAGTTCGAAGGAGTTTGAAGGTGAAGATTACAAAAGATACGAAGTGACAGAGGACGGAGTTTCACCGTTAAAATTCCCGCCCTCTGAGGATGTTATCAAGTGGAACAGTTATGAAAGCGATGAGAAAGGTATCACAACGGAAGATCCAGAGATCATCACAGAGATGCACGATAAGAGGAGGACGAAGGATGAAACCATCATGTACGACCTTAAAGAGATCAACACCGTCAACGAGTTCGGTGAAGATGGACCGGTGATATTCACGTACGGTTCTACGACCATGAGCGTTCGGGAGGCATTGAAAGTTGGGGATATAGAAGCTAGAGTGGTGCAGCCTGTGTACCTGCGTCCGTTCCCGATATGGGAGATGGATGAGTACATGGACGAAGACGTGATAGTTGTGGAACAGAGTTCTACGGGACAATTTGCAACACTTCTGCGGGAGAAATGTAGGATCGTTCCAAAAACCGTTATCAGGAAGTACGATGGACGGCCCTTCGAACCGGAAGAGTTAGCTGAGAAATTAAAGGAGGCGATAAAATGAGTGAGGAATTAGGAACTGGTGCCGAGAATACTTGGTGCCTAGGCTGCGGTGATTTTGGGATACTCAACTCCGTAAAGAACGCTGTTAAAGAATTAGAAGAAAGAGGTATCGAACGGAAAAATCTTCTGATATCCGCAGGGATCGGATGCCATGCCAAGATATTCGATTATCTCAACCTCAGCGGTTTGTACTCCATACATGGAAGGGAGATAGCGACTATCCAGGGTATGAAATTCGCTAACCCGGAACTGAAAGTCATCGGTTTCGGAGGCGACGGAGATTCCTACGGGGAGGGACTATCTCATCTCATATTCGCAGCTAAAAGGAACGCCGATATCACCATGATAGTTCACAATAACGAAAACTACGCGTTGACCACCGGACAGATGTCTCCGACAAGTGTAGAGGGATTCAAGGGACCATCGACTCCGAAAGGAAGTATCGAAGAACCTATCAACCCACTCCTGTTGATGCTTTCATCGGGAGCTAGTTTCGTCGCAAGAGGTTATCCAGGGAAGATGAAGCATCTGACAGAATTGATCGTAGAAGCCGTTGAGCACGAGGGCTTTTCACTGGTAGATGTTCTGCAGCCCTGTGTTACTTTTAACGATACTTACGAAAGATACAACGAATCCGTAGAGATCATCGATGAACCGGCTGAGACCAGGTTCGAAGCTATGGAACTGGCAGTTGAAGAGGATAGGGTTCCTATAGGGGTGCTGTTCAAAGAAGAGAAAGACGTGTACCACGAGAAGGTATATCCCGAATTCAATCCCGTGAAAGATAAGATCAGTAAAGAAGATAGGTTGAAGAGGATAGAGGAGTTAATAAAAGGGGATGAATGAGATGTCATTCGGTGAGGTTGTTCAAAAGAGAAGAGCTTACCGATCTTTAGAAAAGGTCGAGATAACTGAAGAGCAGGTCAAAGAACTTGCGGAGACCGCTCAACAAGCTCCTTCCTGCTACAACAATCAACCGTGGAATTTCGTATTTGTAAGAAAAAAAGAGAAACTCGAAGAGATGTACGAAGTGATGTCATCTACCAACGAGTGGACCAGGAACTCTTCCATGATCGTAGCTGTTTTCAGTAAGAAAGATGACGATTGTGTTGTGAAAGATAGGGAGTATCACCAGTTCGACACCGGTCTGGGAACAGCTTTCTTGGTACTCAAAGCCACTGAAATGGGACTAGTTGCACATCCTATTGCAGGATTTGACGAAGGTGAAACGAAAAAAGTACTGGACATTCCGGACGATTACCAGGTTATAACTCTGGTGATAGTTGGTAAACACAGTGAAGAAATCAAGGATGAATTGACTGAACATCAAGCTAAAACTGAAAAAGAAAGACCGGAAAGAAACACCTTAGACGAGTTCGTGCATCTGGACGATTTCGGACGAACTGAGAACTTTTGAGATTCAAGGCTTCAAAGACACGGTCACTATGTACTTGTTGTTGAAAACCTGAACGTCCTCGATCCTAGCTTGATGAAGCTCTTTTAGGTCCCTGTTGTTTTTAAGTTCGAAAGAGAACTTGTTAAATTCTGATGAGGATTCGAATTCGAATATGATCTTCTGTCTCCCACCCTCACTATCTTTTGGGATCGACAGTATCCCGGGATGAGATTCTGAAAGGCTTTTGATACTGCTCCTAAACTCTCTTATGAATCTCAAAGCTTCAACGACATCCTCGACTTCAGTTACTTTCGCTGATTCTCTCTCCGCCATCCTTACTAGTTCTCTATGCACGGTGTCGATGACCATGGCGTTGTCCCAAGGCTTTTCAAGGTAATGATGGACTTCGGCTTTGTTGATGGCATCACGGGCTATCTCAAGGTCGGAATAACCGGTTATGAGGATCCTAACGGTGTTGGGGTATTGATCCTTTACTTTTGTAAGAAGCTCGACTCCGGTGATACCTGGCATCTTGTGGTCGGCCAGTACGAGGTTGAAACTTTCTTCCTTCAGCATTTCTTCAGCTTCTTCACCATTATCAGCCGTGTAGATATCGCATTCGAATTTATCAGTACTATCAAGAACGGTTTCTAGGACCTTCAAAACTTCTGGCTCATCATCTACGAGTAATATATTGTAAACCCTTTCTTCATCTTCTTCGTCAACCATCATTATACCCCTTTATTTTTCAAAACCCCATACGGAGTCTTTCTGTAACCGTTATTACCTTCATTCTTTTTAAGAATTCTGCAAAGATACTATGTGATAAACATAAGATTTTTTTATCATATATATTTATTTATCCTAAAATCACTAAAAACCGTTCTTCTCCATCTCTTCATCAACGACTTCTAGGAACTCCTCGGCTCTTTCTGGTGGTGAAGTTGCCAGGCTGACACCGATATACAGTATGATAGTCACTATGAAACCCCATATAGATGGCCACCAACCAAGGGGATAAATGTTGAATATGAACATTGAACCTGTTACCAAACCTCCTACCAGCATACTCACGAGCGCTCCCTGGGAAGTGCCTTTTTTCCAGAAGAATGTACCAATTAAAGCGGGAGCTGTGACTAAAAGTCCCCCCGAGGCCATGGCTGAAAGGACGGCTATCAGTTCCAATCTTAGACTTGCGAATATTATACAAACCACGACTAAAAGAACGATAGTACTCTTACCGATCAACAACTGCTGTTTCTCTGATAGGTTCTTACCGAGAGGTTGAGCAAGGTCACGGGTGGTCATAGAACTTAAAGTCAGTATCACGGAGCCAAGAGTTGAAGACGCTGCTGCGAATATTCCCACGAATATGACCACCGCTAAAACGGTTGGAACTTGGGACAGTAAAGCCGGCATCGCTTCGTCAGCCACCGCTAAACCCGGTATGTAGTTGGCGATGGCGAATCCGAATAAAGAAGTGATGATCGTATAAATGAAAGCGAAGAGTGAGAAGAATATGATCATCCTTTTCAAACTTTTTACGTCTTTAGACACAAACATCCTCTGAGAGACCTGAGGGTTGGTCAACGCAAAGAAAGCCCAGGGAAGAGATAAACCGATGAACATCTCGATATTCCACGTGAACTGCAGTAGTTCCGGGTTCTGACTGCTGATCGTTGAAAAAAAGTTCACCGGACCTCCGAAGATGTAGTAGAAGATGTAGAACAGTAATATAAGAGCGGATACCAGCATGGTGATAGCTTGAAAAGCATCTGTCCAAGATACCGATCTCATCCCGGCCCATAATGCTGCGAACCCGCTGAAGACCGCCATGATGATAACTCCGACCATATACGGTACTTGACCACCGGTTAATCCGTAAAATAGGAATCCGGCACCCATCATCTGGATGGATGCATAAGGTATGAGCATTATCAAAAAGACAATAGTGGAAACCATCCCCACTTTGTCATCTTCGTATCTATGTGACAGCATCTCGGAGGGGGTAAGATAATTGTATCTTTTACCTACGGACCAGAACCTAGGAGCGAATATACCGAGAAGCAGTACCGTGAACATCAGATAAGTCATCTCAAAACCGAAGGCACCAACTCCGGTTGAATAGACCAAACCCACCAGTCCGATCATCATGAAAGCGCTGAACGTGGTAGCGCTGTATGTCATGGCCGATATGAAACCACCTATCTTCCGATTAGCTAAAAAGAAATCTTCCATACCTATACCCATGTACCTCTTAGCGTAGTTGGCGATCAATACACCGAACACGGCCCAGATACCCAAACCTAAAAAAAGGTAGTAGGGGCTCATTCACACTCACCCCAGTCCTTGATGTACATATATCCGATGAACATCACCAAAAGCGTGAGTACTGTCCAGAACACGAAGTTTACCCAGTATACGTAGTGGTCCTTTAAGATCAGGTAGGGTACGGTTACGTTCACAATCGCCACGACCAACGAGATCATCACAAGGTCCTTGGTTTCGTAAGATATCTTCATATCGATGCTCCTTTTAGAATACTTATAACGCCGTTAATATTAATCTTTTGATTCCGCTTTCTCTTTAAACTTTTGGTACTTCTCTTTATACTCCGATGCACAGGTTTCACAGCAAAGGTAATGTTTCCTACCATCCATATCGAGTTTTACGGGAGTTCCTTGAATAGTTTTCTTACAGTAGTAACAATCTATGTCGAGATTAGATACCGTCTCCAGCGGTACCGTTGAGGAATCTTTCAAGCAGCCGGTCTCCCTTGACACTTTCAACCTCATAACCCCTTCGATCCCTTTCAAATTTCGGGTTACATCGTCGAGTTCATCGAGTGATGGAACAACCACTTTGGCGAAGAGATCACTACCATCCAACTCGACCAGTTCGTTGATCTCCTCCATATCAGCGATCTTCTCAGCTATCTCTTCAGCTCTATGAACATCAACTTCCATTGTAATATGGAACGTGTACATTCCCAACTTATCGGTGTCTAGAACGGTTCGATAACCCTTGACGATACCCATCTTTTCGAGTTCGTCCACGATATTACTAGCCGTGGGAGTACTCACATCTGCTTTTTTAGCTAGAGATCTCATGGATGTTCTCGGGTCGTCCTGAAGGGCTTTCAAGACTTTGATCTGGTTCTCACTCAACTCCATATCTATAAAAAAGGAATACTCGAACTAATATTTTACGTTTGTTAAAAGAAAACAAGTTATACTTTACATATGTAAACCGAAAGTCCAATGAATTATGAACCACATATAGTATAGTAGAGGTGACAAAAATGGCGATCGATCCTATATGTGATATGGAAGTTGATGAAGAAGAAGCAGAGTACAAAACTGAATACAAGGGCAAGACGTACTATTTCTGTGCCCCTGGCTGCAAAGCTCAATTCGAGGAAGACCCCGAGAAGTACCTGTAAGGGTCACACCTAAAACCCTTTTATTTTTATGAGGTTAAGAAGATGTCAAAAGAAGAGAAACAAAAAAAGAACGTTCCCATCGAAGGGATGCATTGCGCAAGCTGCGCCCAGACTATAGAGAAGTCTTTAGATAAATTGGAAGGGGTTGAAAAGAGTAATGTAAGTTATGCCAGTGAACAAGCTTCTATAGAATACGATCCGAGCAGAGTCGGGATGGAAGATATCTCTGGTGCAGTTGAAAGTGCGGGTTATTCAGTGGAAAAAGGTGAAAGAACGGATATGCCCATTGAAGGGATGAGCTGTGCATCCTGTTCACAGGCTAATCAGAAAGCCCTGGAGAAGTTGGACGGAGTTATTTCAGCTAACGTTAACCTTACCACCGAAAAAGCAACGATACACTACATACCCGGTAAAATTCATAGGAGTGATCTAGTAAGGGCCGTTGAGAAAACGGGTTATTCAGTTCCTGGTTCATGGTTGGAAGAGGATTACGAAGAGAAGGACAGGGTGGATAAGGATCTTGAAAAGATAGAGACTGCGAAGCGTCGAACCTACATCGCGTGGGCATTCGTCATCCCGATGACGGTCATCATCATCTCTAATTATGTAGGCTATACCCTCCTTCAGAGGCCGTATTACGATATAACTCTAGTAGCTTTAGCTACACCAGTGCTTTTTTACGTTGGATTGGAGACCATGACATCAGGAACCCGTTCGCTGATTAAACTCTCGCCCAATATGGATGCATTGATAATGTTGGGTTCTATAGCAGCCTACTCTACAGGTCTGATAGCGATACTGCATTATTACGGGTATGGGTTTGAGATACTGAACTACGGTGGTATCGCCGGTATGATCATGGCATTCCATCTTATAGGTAGGTACATCGAGAACAAGGCCAAAGGCAGAGCGTCCCAAGCTATCAAGAAATTGATGACTCTAGAGGCTAAAACAGCTAGAGTTATCAGAGATGGTGAAGAGAAAGAGATCGCCGTTGATAAGATACAGATCGGGGACAAGATGATAGTCAGGCCGGGGGAGAAGATACCCACGGATGGAAAGGTCGTCGAGGGAAAGAGTTCAGTTGACGAGTCCATAGCTACGGGAGAATCTATGCCGGTGAAGAAAAAAGAGGGCGACGAGGTTATCGGTGCTACTATGAACAAGAAGGGATCGATAACCGTAGAGGCGACGAAAATCGGTAAAGACACGTTCCTTTCACAGGTGATCAAGATGGTCGAGGAAGCTCAAGGATCGAGAGTCCCGATTCAAGCCTACGCCGATAAGATCACTTCTTACTTCGTTCCTGCTGTTATATTGATATCGCTTTCAGCTTTCGCATCTTGGATGATATTTCCAGAAACATTCAGCTCTGTAATTGTTTGGGCGGAACCGTTCCTGCCTTGGGTGAATCCTGAACTTACCGTACTTTCTTTGGCACTTTACGCGGCTATAGCGACTTTAGTGATCGCATGTCCGTGCGCACTGGGTTTGGCCACTCCAACGGCATTGATGGTCGGCAGTGGAAAAGGAGCGGAGAACGGGGTGTTAATAAGAAGAGGAGAATCGATCCAGTTGATGAAAGATATCAAGACCATCGTACTGGATAAAACAGGGACCATAACCAAAGGGGAACCTGGAGTAACAGATATAGTAGGTGATTCAAAAGATGATATCCTGATCTACGCTGCATCGGCAGAACAGCGGTCCGAGCATCCACTGGGTGAATCTATCGTCAAAAAAGCCCAAGAGAAAGGGCTGTCGTTGAAAGACCCGGAGGACTTCGAGTCTGTCACCGGTCAAGGTATCAGGGCCGTCATAGATGGGAAAGAAGTGCTCGTGGGAACATCAGATCTTCTGAAAGAATACGATGTAGAAACAAGTTACTTAAAGGAATTCAAAAAACTGCAGAAGGAAGCAAAGACCGCTGTGTTTGTGGCAGTGGACGGAAAAACCCTCGGTGTGATAGGGATTGCGGATCAACTGAAAGAAGATTCAAAAAGAGCGATAAAGGCCCTTAAAAAAGAAGGTCTTGAGCCTGTCATGTTGACTGGAGACAACGAAGATACAGCTCGAGCTATAGCTGACCAGGTGGGGATAAATAGGGTACTTGCAGAAGTGATGCCTGACGAAAAAGTAGAAGAAGTTAGGAAATTACAAGAGAAAGGTCAGTTAGTGGCCATGGTCGGGGACGGTATAAACGACGCCCCAGCCCTTGAACAGGCCGATGTGGGCATCGCCATAGGTACCGGGACAGATATAGCCATCGAGAGCGGTGACATAGTCCTGGTAAAAGGTGATCTTTCAGCTGTGGTCAAAGGGGTAAAACTCTCTCATGCTACTTTCGGGAAGATCAGGCAGAACTTGATCTGGGCCTTCTTTTACAATGTTGTAGCCATCCCTATCGCTTTCCTTGGTCTACTCCATCCCCTAATGGGTATGGCCGCCATGTCGTTCTCCAGTATCAACGTTGTAACCAACTCAAACAGGTTAAAGAAAGTAGATCTGAGTATGGAGGATGAATGAGATGATGTCTAGAATACTTTCTTCTGTCTCTTCGATAGGTCTGCATACCAACGATACGGAACACCATCCCATGGACGGTTGGTCCATGTGGGGTGGATGGTGGTTTTGGATCATCGTGTTGATAGTGGTAGTTGGGATCATTGCGGTACTGATCTATCTATCGAACAAAGAAGATCGAAATAAAGGAATGAAGTCAAAGAGTGCTGAGAAACTGCTGGACGAGCGTTACGCAAGAGGAGAGATCACTAAGGAAGAGTATAGGAAAATGAAAAAGGAGATGAAAAAATGATGTCTAACATACCTTCTACTTTGTTGTCGACCTGCCTGAACACATACGATACCCACATGGGTGATTGGCCCATGTGGGGTGGATGGTGGTTCATGTGGCCTATAGTTTGGGTTGCGGTATTCCTGGTGATAGGGATATTTGTTTACAAAGATGCTGAAAAAAGAGATATGAACGGTCTGCTGTGGTTCATCCTGGTCATACTACCAATGGTAGGGATCTTGTTTTTGATAATATATTTGGTGTTCAGGGAAGAACACGTCAAAGATATGAAATTCGATTCAAGTAAAAGTGCTGAAAAAATGCTTGATGAACGGTATGCAAGAGGAGAGGTCACTAAGGAAGAGTACCGAGATATGAAAAAGGAGATGAAAAAATGAGTTGTTTAAATATTTATCAACGATATAAAGGTCATATCAGATGAAAAGTTTCAAAATAGATAATCTGTCGAGAATAACGAACATTATAGTTTTGATTTTATTCTTGGTCTCTTTGGTTTACACCATGAGCCTGTTTATAGCACCTCTTACACTGGAACCAGGCACTGTTACCGAGTTAGATGGCGCGGCTAATCAAGTCGTTTACGCTGAAAAATGGGAGGAACTTCCCCTCTATCATCGTGCAGTATATCACTCTGGAGACCTGAACTGCCACCAAAAACATTACCGTTCTTACTATATCAACGGTAACCAGATGCCAGTGGATGCTAGAGTGACGGGTATATTCTTAGGTTTGAGCTCAGGATTTTTTATGATGTCCTTTGTGAAAGGTAAAGAAGATTTCAAGAAAATATTACTGAATCTTGTTAATTTGGACGATGAAATGTCCGAGAGGAAGAAGTGGTTACTCCTTATTTTACTCGGTTCTATTTTTGCTCTACCATTGATCCTCGATGGCAGCATCCAATTGGTAACGGGTTATGAAAGTTTCAACGAGTTAAGAACAGTCACCGGTCTTATTTTCGGCTTCGGTTTTTCCGTCTTCATATCTTCGGTCATCTTATCTTCATGAAATTGATCAACCTGCTCGAATCTAAAGGTGAGAGAATGAATATGTTCGATATATTAGCGCCGTGGTATGATGAAGTTCGTAAGGTGATCGAATTTGGTGAAGTGAAAGAGATTAATCGAGAGATAAAAAAGATCGGAAAAAATTGTCAGAAACCTTTGAAAGTGCTCGATGTTGGAGGAGGAACAGGGAATCATTGGGATATTGAATCCAGTGAAATATTGAATCTCTATATAGTCGACAGGAATAGAGCTATGTTAAATGAATGTGAATCAGGAGCGAATCTAGTCCATGGCGATGTCCACTGCTTACCTTTTGAAGATGATTTCTTCGACATAGTCATGTGTTTAGACGCTTTACATCATTTCCAAGATAGAAAAAGGAGTTTGAACGAGATGGAAAGGGTAAGCAAAACTGGAGGATATATTTTTGTAGCTGACTTCGATCCCAATCATATTTTGACCAAGATGATATCTATAGGGGAAATTATTTTAGGAGAACCTGGCAGGTTTATGAAGACAGAAACGTTAGAAAAATTCTTTCAGAAAAGAGATTATGAAACTGAAAAGATAGACTTCACTCATTACTTTTATCTTTTAAAATCTAGAAAATTTTGATGAGATCAATATGACTCTAAACCCGTTCTAGTTTAGGAGCGATCAAATGATATCTAAATACGAATTTGAGTGGAAGTAATAAAATGTCTTTAAGAAAACAAGTTCAATTCGATATAGGGGGGATGAGCTGCTCTTTCTGTGCAGAGACCATAGAGAAGAGTCTTTCGAAAAAGAACGGTGTTGAAGATGTGAAGGTCAGTCTCGCCCATGAAGAAGTTCTAGTTGACTATAACCCAAAAAAACGAAGGAGAGCGAGTTGAGAAAACTTCTCACAGATCTTGGTTATACGATAAGAGACCCGGACAAAACTAAAAGGTTCAAGGAACAGCAGCGAGAACTCGATGAAAGTAAAAGGAATTTGTACGTGGGCGCTGTACCCACTTTCATCTTTTCCGGATTGATGTTATTTATGCTTTTAACAGGTATGATATTCGAAGTTATGGGATTTCCAGTTAGGACACTACATCAAGAGATTCATAGATGAGAAGGATATAACCGTATGGGAAGGGTACTGCGCAACCCACGATAAAATTTTCTTAGAGGACGTAAAAGCAGAGATGGAGAATCATCCCGATGCTGAAGTCGTTGTTCATCAAGAATGTAGACCGGAAGTTATCGACATCGCCGATCATACCGAATCGACCACAGGGATTTTGAAAAGGGCCAAAGAATCCGATGCGGACAGCATGATAATCGGAACGGAAAAAAAATGGGGTATCGGTTAAAAAAAGAGGCTCCGGAAAAAGAATACTATTTCCCAGTCGACCCGACTTGTCAGAATATGAAGAAAATCACACCTGAGAAAGTACTTCGCTCTATAGAAGAGTTGAAGCCGGTCGTAGATATACCAGAGAGCCTAGCAGAGAAAGCGAGAGACCCTTTAAAAAAGATGGTCGAACTTGGTAATACTTCAATCCCTCCACAATCAGTCTTTGATCGCTTTGAACTCATTCTCTTTTTGGTATGGAAACATGTGTCATCTAAAAGGGGGTCGCGAGGGTTTACTTGACCCCATCCAAGGGGTCAGCTATAGCAAATATCTCCTGGCTTTCTATTAAAGTTGTTGCTTCCTTTTTCCTCCTCTTGATCCGAAAGGATGCATGCATTTACAGCCGTCCTCTACTCTTTTATCAACATGTGCCGTGAAATGTGGTCTATGTTTCGGAGAATGATCAGTAAAACGTCGGAAAAGGTAATAAAATTTAAAATTGACTAGGCAATATTGTTAAAGACACTAAAACATCAAATAATTAACAATGAGTGGGATAAATATGATCAAAAAAGTCCAAGAAAATAAAGATGTTGTATATATTTGTGAGATATGTGATTTGAGCTACGAGGACAAGGAATGGGCTAAGAAATGCGAGAATTGGTGTAGAAAAAACGATAGTTGTAATCTGAAAATAACGTCACATTCCTTAGAAAGTGAAAGTTAAAATAACAAACATGATAAAACGACTAGAGCTATCGCGGAATAAGGATACTTAGAAGGGCTCTAGCATCGCGGAATAAGGATACTTAGAAGGGCTCTAGCGGAAGTCATGCCCGATGAAAAAGTGGAAGAAGTCAAGAAACAGCAGGATAAGGGTCAGCTGGTGGCTATGGTCGGTGACGGTATCAATGACGCCCCGGCATCAGAACGGGCCGATGTCGGTATAGCTATCGGGACCGCGACTGATATCGCCAAAGAGAGCGGAGATATAGTTCTGTTAGAAGGTGACCTCTCGGCGGTGGTGAAATCCGTTAAATTGTCACACGCTACGTTCAAAAAGATCAAGCAGAACTTGGTATGGGCCTTCTTCTACAACGTGGTCGCTATCCCGGTGGCCTTCGTTGGACTGCTGCATCCACTCATCGGTATGGCGCTATGTCATTCTCCGGTATCAACGTGGTTACCAATTCCAACTGGTTGAAGAAAGTGGATTTGAGTATGGAAGAATGAGATTAGTAAGGGATTTACCTTAAAACCATTTAATCAATCATTTCTTTTTATAAACTATATTGATTGTACTAATTTCAGCGTTCCAAAACCCTTAAATATATGTTTAGGGGTACCTAAATTAACAGTGTGATATCGTGAAGAAAATCAAAAGTATGAGACAAAATACGCAAGCCAATCAACCGTTTTTGGTCATCATAGCGTTGGTCTTAGCCATCGGACTGGTCTCCGGGACGTACGTTTATTTGATACAGGATTCGAACGATGATAAGTTGATCATCTATTCAGGTCGGAGTTCAGAACTGGTAGATGATATAATCCAAGAGTTTGAAAGCACCACCGGTATCGAAGTCGAGATGAAATACGGATCCACCAGCGAGATGGCGGGCATGCTTTTAGAGGAGGGGGAACACAGTCCTGCGGATGTTTTCTACGCACAGGATCCTGGAGGTATAGGAGCCGTAGAACACATGCTTGATACACTCCCTGACGATATACTGGAGATGAGTCCAGAGAATTTCCGATCACCTCAAGGGAGATGGGTCGGGGTTTCCGGTAGAGCACGGGTCGTTGTTTACAATACAGACGTACTCACCGAGGACGATCTACCCGACAGCATATGGGATTTCACCGAGTCCGAATGGGAAGGACGTATAGGATGGGCACCTACTAACCCTTCTTTCCAGACCATGGTCACAACAATGCGCTCTGTATGGGGAGAAGAGAAGACGGAAAATTGGATCAACGGGATACAGGAAAATAATCCGACAGCATATCCCAGGAACACACCTACGGTCAAGGCAGTTGCAGAAGGGGAAGTCGATGTAGGATTCGTGAACCACTACTACCTTTTCCGATTCCTTGCTGAAGAGGGAGAGGGTTTCTCCGCACGCAACTACCATCCAAAAGATGGGGGACCCGGAGCAACCATGATGATCTCGGGGGCGGGAATTTTAGAAACTTCGGAAAACAGAGAAAAAGCTCAACAGTTCCTGAAATTCTTATTATCGAAACAGGGACAGGAGTACTTCGCTGAAAATACGTTCGAATATCCCGTTCACCAGGAGGTTGAAACACATCTTATGCTGAAGCCACTCGATGATATCCAATTCCCCAACGTGAGCATGGAGGATATGAACGATCTAGAAGGTACGTTAGCCCTTCTGAGAAGAACAGGAGTCATATCTTAATCTATGTTCTATTTAGAATTGAAGAGAAAAATAGATAGAGTGCCCTTGGTCGTTTGGGTTTCGTCCATATTGATCACTATATTGATCGCGATACCTCTCGTTTATCTGACCATACGAACCCTTGGTGCCGGTCCAGAAACCTGGGAATTGGTATTCCGTTTTAGAACTTTGGAGATCGCGGGACGGACTCTCGCCCTCGTGATAACAGTACCTTTACTTTCACTGGGCATATCGCTTCCATTGGCATGGTTAACGACTAGAACGGATCTTCCTTTCAAACGAACATGGTCCGTTTTGACCGCTCTTCCACTTGTGATACCCAGCTACATCTTCGCCTATGTGATGATCGTAGCTTTGAGTCCAAGAGGTATGTTACAGCAGGCTTTAGCATCTCCGTTTGGTATCGAACAAATACCAAGCATCTACGGTTTTTCCGGAGCGCTCCTAAGCGTTACAGCCGTCAGTTACCCTTACCTGCTGCTTCCTCTCCAGGCTTCTTTACGTGGCATAGATCCTTCTCTAGAAGAGGCCTCCCACAGCCTCGGTCACGGGACTTTTTCGACCTTTAAAAAAGTGATCTTACCACAGCTTCGTCCGGCTATAGCATCGGGTTCGCTTTTGATAGCACTATACTCGCTGCGGGATTTCGGAGCGGTATCTTTATTGAGATATGAAACGTTCACCTTTGCCATATATAATCAATATCTAACACCTTTCGGTGGTAGGATGATCGCCGCAGCTTTATCCATGATATTACTGTTCTTCGCTTTATCACTGATGTTCGCAGAATCCGCCACTAGGAGTAAAGCCAAGTTCTATGGTTCTGCTAAAGGAAGTTCTAGAAAAGCGGATCTCGTAAAACTGGGCAGATGGCGTTGGCCCGCACTTGCTTTTTGTGGGACCGTTGTCATTCTCTTTTTGGTCCTACCTATATCTGTCCTTGGATATTGGGCCCTCAGGGGTATATCCGCCGGTGAAACGGTTCAGGTGGTTTGGAGCTCTGCTGTCAACTCTATACAGGTATCCGTGATGGCGGCGGTGATAGTCGTTCTTGCAGCTTTACCAATAGCTATCTTGACATCAAGGTTCTCCGGTAGATTGAGTCAGGTGGTTGAAAAATTCACCTACATCGGGTTCGCTTTACCTGGGATAGTTATCTCACTTTCGATAGTTTTCTTCGCCGTTGGAACTTTCATGTATCAAACTCTGGGACTTCTGATATTTGGGTATCTGATACTTTTTCTTCCTCTAGCCGTGGGTTCTATCCGCAACTCACTCCTTCAGATAAATCCCAGTCTGGAAGAGGCTTCACGTAGCTTAGGTCGTACCGCCAGCCAGACTATGCGCTCCATTACGATCCCGCTCTCAAGGAACGGGATGATCTCGGGTGCGGCTTTAGTTTTCCTAGTCACCATGAAAGAACTACAGGCCACTTTGATATTGAGTCCTAGAAACTTCGACACACTAGCAACATCGATATGGCACGCGACTTCGGAGGCTTTCTTCGCTAGAGCGGCGGTACCGGCACTCCTGCTTATACTACTTTCATCGATTCCGATGATGATTTTATTGATATTTTGGCATATGAGGGAAAATTATGAAAAGATCAGCAGTTCGTTGTAAAAATTTGACCAAAAAGTTCGGACGGAACTTCGCCGTTAGAGATGTGAACTTCGAGTTAAGAGAAGGGAACATACTAGCCCTGGTGGGACCGAGTGGATGTGGTAAAACCACATTACTTAGACTGATAAGCGGTTTCGAATCCCCGAACGAGGGGGAGATATACATCGGTGGAGAACCGGTGGTCAATAGCAAATTCGTGCCTCCGGAGAAACGAGAAGTTGGGATAGTTTTCCAGAACTATGCCTTGTTCCCCCATCTGAACGTTCAAGAAAATATCGCTTACGGAATTTCAACTAAAAAAGAAAGACGAAACAAGAGAGTGGAAGAAATGCTCTCGCTGATAGGATTGGAGGATTACGGGTCTAAGATGCCCCATGAACTATCGGGTGGGGAACAGCAGAGGGTAGCACTAGCCAGGGCACTGGCTCCCGACCCTGAGATACTTCTTCTAGACGAGCCCTTTTCCAACCTAGATGCAGATCTAAGGACACGTATCAGGTCAGAAGTAAGAGGAATTCTGAAGAAAACGGATGCCAGCGTGATCTTCGTAACTCATGATCAAGACGAGGCACTCTTCATGGGCGACGGAGTCGGGGTGATGGATCAGGGAAGGATCATTCAGATAGACAGCCCGGAAGATATATTCCACTTTCCGAAAAATCCGTTCGTAGCTAATTTCATCGGGACCGCGGACTTTATCCAAGGAACGATAAATGACGAAGATACCGTACATACAGAGATAGGGGACTTATCGTATCACGGTAACCTTCCTTCCAACGAGACCGTTGAAGTGATGGTTCGTCCCGATTTCATGGATGTAGAACAGGTGGAAAACGGTGTGGGAAAGGTCGTCGATAGGATCTTTCGCGGGATGCATTATCTGTACAAAATCCAGCTGCCTTCCGGTGCAACCTTGAGGACTCTCCAGCATCACAATAAAAAATACGAGATCGGGTCCAAAGTCACCATCCATCTTGATCCGGAACACAGTGTTGTTTGTTTCCAGGACCGATCACATTGATCTGATCAAGGTTATAAAGAACGTATATTGACGGTCAAAAAATACTTATATATAACGGTGTGATAGGTATCTAGATACCATGAAAATTCACTCCAGCATCTTAGATATTATCGGAAACACTCCTCTTGTAAGATTAGAAAAGGTTAAAGAAGGGATCAAAGCTGACATAGTTGCAAAACTAGAGTATCAGAATCCAGGAGGCAGTGTCAAAGATCGTATAGGTATCACGATGATCGAGGATGCTGAAGAGAAGGGACTTTTAAAACCGGGTGGTACTATAGTTGAACCAACTTCCGGAAATACTGGTGTAGGTCTGGCTTTAGCTGCTCAAGAGAAGGGGTATCGTCTGATCTTCACCATGCCAGATAAGATGAGCAAAGAGAAAGAAGAGATCCTCAAAGCTCTTGGTGCCACCGTTGTTAGAACTCCAACTGATGTACCACCAGACGATCCAAGGAGTTATTACAGTGTGGCGGAACGAATTCTAGAAAATGAAGAAAACGCTTTTTCACCCAACCAGTATTTTAACGAAAATAATCCCCGTGCACACTATGAAACTACGGGACCAGAGATCTGGCGGGATACCGATGGTAAGGTAACACATTTCGTCGCTGGCATGGGGACAGGGGGCACTATAACAGGTGTTGCCAGGTATCTTAAAGAAAAAGATCAGGATATCAAGATCATAGGTGTGGACCCCGAAGGTTCACTCTACCACCACGAGTACAACGATATCGAAGGAGAAGTGTTCCCATACCACACCGAAGGTATAGGAGAGGACTTCATACCAGAAACCATCGATTTGGATTTGATCGACGAGATTATAAAAGTTACAGATAAAGAGGCCTTCGATATGACTCGTAAGTTGATCAAAGAAGAAGGGGTTTTATGCGGGTCCTCATCTGGTGCAGCGGTTGCAGGGGCACTCAAGTTAAAAGATCTTAAAGAGGATGATCTAGTAGTTATACTGATCCCGGACACAGCTAGAAACTATTACAGCACTCTGCTGAACAGCGATTGGCTGCGGGAAAAGGGTTTCGACGGTGAGTTACCTTGAAATCGAACTTCGTTAAAGAGATATATGAGAAAACTGCGGAGGATTACGACCGATGGGTCATACCCTGTAAGAAGTGTCAGTACATGATGCTGATAGAATCTCTCGATCTCAAGGGTGACGAAATCGGACTGGATGTAGGGTGTGGTCCTGGAGAGCTCACCCGCACCTTAGCACAGAGGCTAGATACGGGAAAGGTGATAGGTTTAGACATCTCCGCTAATATGGTTGAGCTAGCTGCGGAAAAAACTGAAAAGAGGGGTATAAACAACGTAGAATTCGTTAATGCAAATTATAAAGAAAGGGACTACAAGGACAAATTCGACGTATGTGTGAGCTCATATCTATTTCACTGGTTAGAGGACCCTAGGGTATTCTTAAGATGGGTTAGAAGGGCTCTGCAAGATCAAGGAAAACTTGGAGTGATATCACCTTCACCAGAATGGTATCGTGAAGTACAAAAAGCATACCATCACGTTTTGGACAAATATGATGTTGATAAAAGAGAGATCATCGGTAAAAAGGTGTATCAGCAAAAAGATATTGAAAAGTTCTTTGAAAATGAAGGTTTCTTGATACGTTCGTTCAATGAATTTTCTTTTAAAGAAGACACCTCCATCGAGACATGCCTCAGAAGGATAAACGCCAAAAGCGGGCAAAGTTATTTTAGAGACATTCCAGAAAATTTAAAGGAAGAGGCTAGGGAGAGCTTTATGGAAGAACTAAAGAACCACACCAAAAAGCTTGTAACCACCGAATCAGGATATATAGTAATAGCAACAAGGATGTGATCAAAATGGAATTTGAAACGGATGCGATACACGTAGGAGAAGAGCCAGAAAGAACTAAAGATGGAGATGTAGTTTCGCCCATACATCTTTCGACGACGTTTGCTAAATCTACCATAGATAAAATGGACGATGAGTTCGTTTACACTCGTAGTAGTAATCCGACTCGGAATAATTTAGAGATGAAACTTTCGTCCCTGGAAAATTCAAGATACGCTCTTGCTTTCAGTTCAGGCTCAGCTGCACAAACTTCACTGCTTCTAGCTCTGCTGGAAAAGGGTGACCATGTTGTAGCTTTTGATGATCTGTACGGGGGTACTAAAAGGATATTCCGCCAGGTTTTTGCGGATTTCGGTGTTGAATCATCATACGTCGATGCCACAGATATAAAAAATGTTAAAAAAGCATTGAAGGATGAAACTGCACTCGTATGGCTAGAGAGTCCCACCAATCCATTATTGAAATTATCGGACATCTCAAAAGTAGCAGATCTCTGCCACGAAGAAGATATAATTCTGGTCGTCGACAATACTTTCATGAGCCCGTATTTTCAAAAACCTCTAGAGATGGATGCCGACGTGGTTCTCCACAGCACCACAAAGTACCTAGGGGGCCATTCTGACAGTTTAGGAGGCGCTCTGATGACCAATGATGAAGATATCTACGAAAGATTAGCTTTCCATCAGAACGCTGTAGGTGCGGTGCTTTCTCCGTTCGATTCATGGGTTGTGATGAGAGGGATAAAGACCTTAGCTCTGCGTATGGAAAGGCACGAAAAAAACGCACAGGGTTTGGCAGATTGGTTGAACGAACATCCAAAAGTGAAAAATGTACATTATCCGGGACTTAGATCACATCCTCAGCATCAGTTAGCGAAAGAGCAGATGAGCGGGTTCGGAGGGATGCTGTCCTTTGAGATCCGAGGTACCATAGAGGATGCTAGGATATTCGTAGAATCTTTGGACCTGTTCGCACTGGCTGAGAGTCTTGGAGGCGTGGAAAGTCTTATCGAGATACCATCTTTCATGACCCATGCCTCTGTTCCAGAGGAGGATAGAAAGGGTATAACGGACACTCTTATTCGAGTCTCGGTAGGGATAGAAAATTTCACGGATCTGAAAAAAGATTTTGAAAAGGGATTCGAGGCGGTTTCAGAGTCCTAGTTCCTCGTCTATCTTTTGAAGAGCCTTCAATGACAGTTCTAAAAACTCGTCTCTATCCAAACCAAGCTCTTCACAGTACATTATCCTGTCCCTATCGATGTTCTTGGCGAATGATGAGTCGTCAAATTTCTTCTCAACAGATTCCGGTCTAGCTTCCTCCAATTTACTGTTAGGCATCACCAGAGCAGTCGCCACTATCAGTCCTGAAACGGCATCCGCCGCTATCAGTGAGTTCTCCATATCGCTTTTAGGTTCGACTCCCGTATGCTTGTGATTGTGGGATTTTATAGCTCTGATGACGTCCTCGGGAACTTTTCCTTCCACCATCTCAGCAGATCTCAAGGCATGCTTTTCAGGATCATCTTTGGTCTGATCGTAATCCATGTCGTGAACCAAACCCAGTATCTCCCATTTTTCTTGATCTTCACCTAACGTTCCAGCTAACGCTTTCATTATCTGTGCGACTGCTAAACAGTGTTTTCTAAGGTTTATAGTGTCGATATTTTCCTCCATCATCTCCAAGGCTTCTTGTCTGGAAATCATAATATACAAATTAACATTCCATTCTTCATTAAATATGTTTTTTGGTTTTGTACCAGAAATGTTTTAAATAGCTAATCACTTTCTAAAATAATCATGTCTTTAGAAGAAGGAGTTAGAACAGCGGTCATCACATGTATGGGACTAAAACAAAACGAGAGTGTTGTCATCGCATCGGATGGACCTACGATGAACATCGGGAAGAAGATCAGAGAGGTAGCTTTGGAGATCACACCACATGTGAGGTTCTTCAACCTAGATATATATGGTAAAAGACCATTAGAACATTTTCCAGATGCTATAAGGGAATCCGCAGAGGAAGCTGATGTCGGATTTTGGACTGCAAATTCTTTCGAAGGTGAACTAGAGAGTATAAGAGGACCTTTCATAAAGGAAGTTTTGAACGGGGGAAGGCATGGCCATATGGTCAATATAAACGAAGATGTTATCGAATCCGCTTTGGCCGTGGATTATGAAGAGATCAAAGATTTCACGGATAAATTGTATGATAAACTCATCAAGACAGATACTGTAAGGATCACGAATGACCAAGGTACAGATATCACCGCTTCATTCAACGATAGATGGAAGTGGGTCCCATCTGCCGGTATTTGTCATGAACAAGGGCACTGGAACAATCTACCTGACGGCGAGGTGTTCACAGCACCAAAGGAAATGGACGGTAAAATGGTCGTAGACGGAGTCATAGGTGAGTATTTCGGGAACAATTACTCCCACGAGGATCTAAAAGAAACTCCCATCACCATCAAAATAAAAACTAACGGTAGGGCAAAAGCAATAGATGTTTCCTGTGAAAACAGCGAGTTAGAGAAGGAAGTTCACGACTACATACACCTTCACGACTGCTCTCCATCTATAGGAGAACTGGGTTTTGGAACGAACATATTCCTTAAAGAATTGAGCGGGAACATGCTCCAGGACGAGAAATTCCCGGGAGTTCATATCGCTTTCGGTGACCCCATAGCCGATGAAACTTACGCAGATTGGACATGCCCGGAACACCTGGATATGATCTTGACCAGATGTAACGTCTGGTTGGATGATGAGAAGATAATGGAGAACGGAGAATATCTGATGGAGAAATTCTGAGAGTTCCGACAAATTTCTTTTTTAAAATATTATGTCAAATTATTTGAAGACATATAATTGTACATTTAGCACCGCATTTCTCAGAAATCGAAGAACTTGTAGTCACCACTTTCCGACTATAATCAAGCACAAAACCAATACACATACAAAAAGTAATTATATGTCCGCTTGATAGAGAAAATGGTGCTTTTAAACATGATAGAAATACGATTTCACGGCAGAGGCGGACAGGGGTCGGTTATAGCTTCTGAGTTGTTAGCCCGCGCCGCGTTCGCTGAAGGAAAGGATGTACAATCATTCCCCATGTATGGGGTGGAACGAAGGGGAGCACCTGTCACTGCTTTTACAAGGGTCGACGAGAATGTAGTTAGAGATAAATCTAAGATACATACACCTGACATTGTAATAGTGCTGGACATGGCTCTCCTAGATTCCGTGGATGTGACAGAGGGTTTAAAACCCGATGGGAAAGTGATCCTTAATACGGGAAAACCCCCAGAAGATATCGATCTTGGAATCGATAATCCCAAGTATACCGTTGATGCCAGTGAGATAGCTGTAAAACATGGCTTAGGATCGAAAGTGGCACCCATCGTCAATACAGCCATACTGGGAGCGGTGGTCAAGGCTACGGGTATAGTAGATATCGACACACTTGTAGAAGTGATAAGGGAACACGCCCCAGCTAAGAAAGAGGAGAATGCAAAGGCTGCTAAAGAAGCCTATGAAAAGGTGAGAGGTGAGTAAGATGAGTGAGGAAGAAGAAGTTTTCAGGATCGTTGTAGATCCAAAAGATCATAGAGATTTACCCAGAACGGTTATCACGGACTGCCCTTCGGATCTGATGAATAAAACGGGTAGTTGGAGAACACTAAGACCTATCGTAGATAAAGATAAATGTATCAATTGTGGGATATGTTGGAAATTCTGCCCGGACGTTTCAATACACGTTAAAGAAGATGGGGCAGAAGTAGATTATGATTTCTGTAAAGGATGTGGGATATGTGCTAAAGAATGTCCCGTAGATGCTATCGAGATGAAAAAGGAGGAAGACTATGTCTGAAATGAAGATCGTTTCCGGTAATTACGCTTCAGCTTACGGTGCAAAACTATCGCGGGCCGAAGTTGTCGCCGCCTATCCGATCACACCTCAAACCGAGGTCGTTGAAAAGATCGCTTCACTGGTTGCTGAAGGAGAGATGGATGCTGAATTCATAAAAGTAGAAAGTGAACATTCAGCAATGGCGGCCAGTATAGCTGCATCTAATACTGGTGCAAGGGCCTACACGGCAACATCCGCTCATGGATTAGCCCTCATGCACGAACTTTTGATGTGGGCCTCTGGAGCTAGGCTCCCAATTGTCATGACCAACATCAACAGAGCTATGGGGCCACCTTGGAGTGTTTGGGCCGATCATCACGATACTTTGGCTCAAAAAGGAACTGGGCAGTTACAGTTCTTCTGTGAGAACAACCAAGAAGTTCTTGACAGTGTTATAATGGCTTACAAGATCTGTGAAGACGAAGAGATAATGCTTCCAGGTATGATCGTAGAAGACGCTTTCATTCTCAGTCACACCAAAGAACCGGTTGAGATATATGATCAAGAATTAGTTGACGATTTCTTACCACCATACGATCCAGATTACAAGTTAGATGTTGATCAACCATTAGGTTTCGGATCATTGGGTATGCCTGACTGGTACATGGACTTCAGATACAAGATATTCGAGGCCATGGAAAAGGTACCTGATAAAGTCGAAGAGGTTAACAAAGAATTCGAAGAGGTCTTCGGTAGAGACCCAGGTGGATTGATCGAGGAGTACAAAACAGATGGAGTGGACGTTTTGATCGTGACCATGGGTTCCATATCAAGCACTTCCAAAGACGTTATAGATGAACTACGGGAGGAAGGACACAATATAGGTCTTGCTAGACTTAGAACGTTCAGACCTTTCCCCGTAGAAAAATTCAGAGAATTGATCAAGGGTGTCAACGTTGTCGGTGTGCTCGATAGAAATTATACCTTCGGCCATGGAGGAGACGCTGCAAGAGAGATCAAAGACGCCATCTACGGTTATCACGACCCGATAGTCAAAGACTACATAGTCGGACTAGGTGGTAGAGACCTCACACCTAAGATCTTGAAAAATATCATGGAAGATGCGATATCATTGCAGGATAAAGGTCTAGATGAGGAGATCGAATGGGTCGACCTTAAGATAAATCAAGAAAGATGGAGGCGATAATTATGGCAAAGATACCTGAGAAAGAACTTATGAGAAGAGGAACCACTGCATGTCCAGGTTGTGGAGCAGGACACGCTATGAGATATCTGCTCAAAGCGGTGGGTAAGGATTCGATAATCAACATCCCAGCTTGTTGTTGGGCTGTGATACCAGGTGTATATCCATCTAGAAATTTAGAGATCCCATTACTATACACGGCCTTCGAAACAACAGGTGCATCGTCTTCAGGAGTGAGGGCTGCACTGAATGCTAAAGGTGTTGACCCAAGAGAGATCACCGTAGTTGGCTTTGCCGGTGACGGTGGTACCGCCGATATAGGTTTACAGGCGTTCTCCGGTTGTGTGGAAAGAGGTACGGATACGATACAGGTGATGTACGATAATGAGGCTTACATGAACACCGGAATTCAGAGGAGTGGTGAAACACCGTACGGTGCATGGACTACAACAACTCCAGTAGGAAGTAAAAAAGAATGGAAGAAACAGCCTAAGAAGAACATGATGGAGATAGCCAAGGCCCATGGGATACCCTATGCGGTCACTGTAAGTGTCGGTCATCCAGAACTAATGATCGAGAAGATCAAGAAGGCTAAGGAGATACCGGGACCGAAGTTCGTCCATATCTACGCACCGTGTCCAACAGGATGGAGATCAGATCCCTCAAACACTATAGAACTTGCAAAGTTAGCTGTTGACAGCTGCGTGTTCCCACTCTATGAGATAGAGAACGGAGAATACAATATCTACAAGAAACCAAAAGAGAAGACCCCTGTAAAAGAATACCTCAAACTTCAGGGAAGATTCAGACATCTGCCCAAAGAGGAAGTTGAGAAGATCCAGAAGAACGTGGATAAAGAATGGGAACTCCTCCTTCAAAAAGAGAAATTGATGAATGATGAAGAATGATCAAAAGGTGAATAGATGAAAGAACTTTTAGAAGATGAACCAGGAAAAAAGATCCTACTTTTAGGTAAC
>JAFDTG010000089.1 GCA_019594235.1 Candidatus Saliniplasma halalkaliphilum
CCACGGGAGAACCCTTGGGGCATTGAGTCTTACTGGGCAGGCAGCCCGGAGGAGATATGATATGGGACCTTACCTATCCAGTGTTTCTTTTAGTCCAGCCCCCTACTGTTACCGCTGTCCTTTTGATAAAGAATATCCTGGTTGTGACATAAGCTGTGCAAGATTTTTGGAGCATGTTATCGATTATTCTTCTAGCGGTGATGTAGCTGCATTCATCGCAGAACCAATACTAGGAGAGGGGGGTATCATTGTTCCTCCACCTGAATATTTCGAAATAGTTGGCGAGATTTTAAATGAAGGAGATATCAAGTTCATAGCCGATGAAGTCCAAAGCGGGTTCTGTAGAACGGGTAAATTTTTTGGTATAGAACACTACGATATAGAACCAGAATTGATGACTATGGCAAAAGGTATCGCCAACGGATATCCTATAAGTGCATGCACAGTGACAGAAGAAATAGGTGATTCCTTCGAACCTGGTGATCATCTATCCACCTTTGGAGGAAATCCTGTCAGTGCTGCAGCATCTATAGCGACCATCGATGAATTACTTGAAAGAGATCTAGCTAAAAAAGCAAAAGAAAAAGGTGAGTTCTTAAAGAATAGACTAAACGAGATGAAAGAGAAATACGAAATCATCGGAGATGTTAGGGGGAAGGGACTGATGATTGGCATCGAACTGGTCAAAAACAAAGAAAAACGACCTGCTGTGAAAGAAGCTAAAAAAGTAAAAAGATCCTTAAAAGACAATAATGTGCTTATTGGACAAGGTGGTGTAAGTGGATCGGTACTTCGTTTACAACCTCCATTGATTATAACAAAAGAGGAATTAGAATCTTTGTTGTTAAAAATGGAGAATTGTTTCAATGAACTGTAGGTGGTAAGATGACTGAAAGGTTAAAGAATTATATCGGAGGAAAATGGAAAGAGTCTAAAAGCGAAGAGTTCAAAGAAGTAAATAATCCAGCAACGGATAAAGTGATAGCTGAAGTACCTCTCTCAACGGAGAATGAAGTCGACGAGGCTGTAAATGTGGCTAAAAAAGCCTTCGAAAAGTGGAGAAATACTTCGGTTACGAGAAGGACAGAACCGCTATTCAAATTGGTACAAGTACTAAAAGATAATAAAGAAAATGTGGCTCGAATACTGACAAAAGAACATGGAAAAACTTACGGTTCAGCACTTGGTGAAATGGATAGGACTATACAAATGGTGGAAGGTGCTTGTGCTACTTTGGAATCCAATAAAGGTGAGTTCACTGAGAATATCTCTAAAGATATCGATGAGTATTCTGTAAGAAGACCACTTGGTGTCTTTGCACATATCGCACCGTTCAACTTTCCAGCCATGGTGCCTTGGTGGTATGCTCCGTGGGCTATAGCAGTTGGAGACACTTTTATCCTTAAAGCGAGTGAACAATGTCCCATGACACAGCAGAAGATTTTTGAATTGATTGATGATGAACTCGATCTACCTAGAGGTGTTATCAATCTTATCAATGGGGGGAAAGATGTTGGGGAGATGTTGATCTCTAATCCGGACATCGAAGGTATCACATTCGTAGGATCAACCAATGTCGGTAAGAAGATCTATTCTGAAGCTGCAAAAAATGGAAAGAGAGTACAATGTCAAACCGGTGCGAACAACTTCTTAGTGGTCATGCCGGATGCGAACCTTGAAAAGATAATGCCCAACATGATGAACTCCTGTTTTGGAAATGCAGGTCAGAGGTGTCTAGCCGGTTCTATCGTTTTAGGAGTCGGGGATATATATGAGACTTTGGAGAAGACATTCATACGATATGCCAAAGATCAAAAAATAGGATATGGATTAGATGAGCAAATGGACATGGGGCCAGTAGTTTCTAAAAAATCGTTGAAGAAGTTGCATAGTGATATCGAGACAGGGATTAAAGAAGGTGGAAAATTACTCTTGGATGGTAGGAACGTAAAAGTAGAAGATCATCCTGATGGTTATTTCCTTGGCCCTACCGTTTTTAATGCAAAAAAGGGTATGAAGATCTTTGACGAGGAGATATTCGGCCCAGTTGTCTGCATGGATAAAGTCGATACACTAGAGGATGTAATTACTATGATAAACGATGACCGTTACGGCAACGCTGCAACGATATACACTGAAAAAGGTGGAGCCGCTAGAGAGTTCCGAAATAAAATAAATATAGGAAACGTAGGTGTGAATATCGGAGTAGTTGCTCCCATGGCATATTATCCCTTTGGAGGTATGAAAGATTCTTTCTTCGGAGATCTACATGGACAGAGTAAAGATATCGTCAACTTCTTTGCAGATAGGCAGATAGTAATAAGACGTTGGATGGAAAAATAAAAGATAAAGGAGTTTATTAGTGATTGGTTTCAGTCTAAGTCCTTCCAGGGTATCTGTATCTCTTTAATGTCAGTGAACGCTCTTACGCTCCATTTTCCTCCTGTAGATCCAATACCGCTGTTCTTGACTCCGGCCCATGGGTGGTTTATGTCCCAGGTTAGTACAGGTCCGTTTATTATCACGTTACCTGCTTCTAGCTTGTCCGAAAAATATATCGCATTCGATAGGCTAGACGTATGAACTGCGGAACTCAAACCGTAATCCTGATCGTTAGCTATCTCTATGGCTTCCTCTCTTGTAGAGAAAGTCATTATCGGTGCTACTGGACCGAACGTCTCTTCTTTATGTAGGAGCATATTCCTAGTTACGTTATCTATCACTCCGGGCTTGTAATATAGATCGGTAGGAAAACCTTCTGCTCTTTCACAACCCAACAGTATATCTGCTCCCTTTTCTCTGGCATCTTCGACATGTTTCTCTACTTTTTTGAGGGTGTCCTCGTTGTTCATAGCTCCGATATTCGTTTCTTCATTCAAAGGATCTCCCAATTTGACGTTTTTCGTTTTTTCTACGACTAAATCAACGAATTCATCGTGTACATCTTCATGTACTAATATCCGTTCGTTAGCACAGCAGACCTGACCAGCATTTCCACAGCAACCGAATACCGTATCTTCTGCTGCTTTTTCTAGATCTGCATCATCCATCACTATAAGCGGGTCGTTTCCACCGAGTTCTAGAGTTATCTTTTTTAGTCCTCCTGCCTCGACAATCTTTTTCCCTGTACCTACCTCTCCCACTAAACATATACCATCTACCATGTCGTTAGCCGCAATCTCGTTACCGACTACTGAACCAGGGCCTGTAACTATGTTTATCATACCTGAAGGAAGGTCACTCTCTTCTAGTGCCTCTGCCATAGCTTCAACGAACCTGATCCCTCCAAGAGGGGTATTACTTGCAGGTTTATAGACTACGGCGTTTCCACACATTATAGCATGTGGGATAAATTCTGCCGGCATCACCATAGGATAATTCCATGGTGTGATTATTCCAACTACACCTAGGGGTATTCTTTGGACCATGTATTTCCTGTCTGGTTGGAGATAACCATTGATTACTTCGTTTTCTATATGCTTGACGTCTTCTATAGCAAGTTTTATGTTGTCTTCGACTTCTTCAACCTCTTCTCTTGCTTCTTTTATGGGCTTACCGTTCTCCATAGATAGTTCTTTAGCATAATCCTTCAGTTTTGGTTTTAAGATATCTATCACTTTATTCCAGTATTTCTCTTTCTCTAGGATCGACACTTCTTTCAATTCTTTTTGTGCTTTTTTGGCGGCTTCTATCGCTCTTTTAACATCTTTCCTAGTTCCTTTTGGAACTTTGGCTATTACTTCTCCAGTCGCCGGACTGATATTATCAAAAGTTTCACCACTTTCAGAATCTACCCACTCACCATCTATAAACATCTTCACCTTTTCTACCATATATTCCACCATTTGTAATACTATGATGTATCATTTTACATATCAATTTTTCCATTATAACTCAAACTTATTTTTATTTAATAAATCTCACCAACATTTATTAAAAAGGTTTCCTTAGGTAATTTTAAGGTGTCAACATGAAGATAGTTTTATTAGGTGGTGGCGGAGCTATGGGGACAGGGATCGCTAGAGATCTAGTATCTGATAGATCCAGTAAGGAAATCGAGAAGATAGTTGTCGCTGACTATAGTATAGAAAGGGCAGAGAAGATAGTCGATGAATTAGGTGATGAAAGACTCGAAGCAAAACAAGTAGATGTCTCTGACAAAGAACAGACTATGGAACTTCTAGATCATTTCAACGTTTGTGTAAACTGTGTTCCAACATTGGCTGGTTTTCAGATGGATATAACGAGGATGTGTTTAGAGAAAAGAGTTGCATATATGGATCTTGGTGGTTTATATCACACGACCTTAAAACAAAAAGAACTTGAACAGGAGTTCATAGAAAAAGATATTCCAGGTGTTCTTGGTATGGGATCGGCACCTGGTATGACGAATGTTCTTGCAAAACATGGTGCTGAAGGTTATGATTCTATAGAATCAATAGAAGTATATTGGGCTGGTAAAGAATTGACTAATTTAACCGGTTTAGAAGAAGAAATACCAGTCTTCGTTCCTCCATATTCGATACAGACACTTATCGATGAGTTCGCTGCTAGTTCAACCCAATTCATCGATGGTGAGTATGTTGAAAAACCACCGTGCAGCGGGAACAAAACTGTTTCTTTCCCAGAACCTTTCGGCAAATTGACTACATTCCATACGATACATTCAGAACCTGCAACACTGCCCGAATCCTTCAAGGATAAAGGCATCAAAAATGTCACGTGGAGACTTTGGCCGACTGAAGATTTGAACACTATCATGCGTTCTTTGGTATCTGTTGGATTCGGTATAGTCGATAACATAGATATCGATGGTAAAGAAATCGATCCCGTGGATTTCTTAGAGAAATTAACAAGAAAAAACGTTGATGTCAATGAAGAGATGATCCCCGTAATAGATTCAATCGAAGAGGCTCAAGGTTACAGTATCTATAGATCAGTTGTCAAAGGAGTTAAGAACGGTGATAATTTGAAGTCCATGGTCGACATCATCATAGAACCTCATGAACTATACTCTGATTTCAGCGAAGCCGATACTTCTATCCCCGCTTCAATATGTGCTCAGATGCTGGGAGAAGGTAAAATCAAACCAGGTCTATGGGCACCAGAAGAATGTATAGATGCTGAATATTTCTTTTCAGAACTTGGAAAAAGACATTTCAAAGTCGTTGCTAGAGAGGAAAAGGTACTAAGCTGAAATCCTTAGTATCCTCCTTTCAAAACCATTTTCATAATTTTAAACTTTTTTTCACTCTTTATGTATTAAGTTATTCTTATGTCCGTTTCTTAAATTATTATAAACGCATCACAATTATTTTAATTGGTCAAATTATAGAATATTTCTAGTCTTCAACAAATAGTATCGGATCCCTGGTTTCTAATATTATCTCTCTCTCTAATTCCCCTACTGCAAAAGGAGGGTAAATCTTCCTCAATTGGTATTTCACACCTGGCCTACCAAGACTTCCGATTATCAGATCATATTTCTTGGATTCCTTGACTATATCCTCATGGGGTTTTATTGCACATGATTTTAACTTGTATGGAATTCCTTTTTTCTTGGCAAATTCATACAAATTTTTGAAGGCATGTTCAGTTTCTAATCTCAAGTCATCTAGATATGTTATATTTTCTAATTCGTATTCTTTGAAGGTTCTTTCGATCTCTTTACCACCTTGCGTGATTAAAACTTCTATTTCACCGTCAAAATATTCAGCGAGTTCGATAGCAAGATAGCCAGCTTCCATAGAGTATTTACTTCCGCTAGATGGATGCAGGAGTTTTTTTGGTTTTTTAATTTCCATCATCGTATGGAATAGTAATATTGGGGCATGGCTATGCTCTAGAACGTGTAAACATGTCACTCCGATATCAAATTTTTGTGTACCCGTTTTAGAATGAGTCCCCATCACGATCAGGTCACAATCATGTTCCTCTGAATAACGGACTATCTCTTTACTTGGTACACCTTCTCTTATGCTTTTTTTTATATTTTTAATACCCATGTCATCTAATATATCCACAGCGTCCTTTATCGCCATCTTTGAAACTTTCTTTAGATCTCTCATGAGTATATCAGTTTTTGGAACACTTTTTTCACTTGTATCGATAACATTCAACACGTGGTATCGAGAATCTGGGAAGGCATTAGCAGTGTATCTTATAGCATTTTTCAGAAGTTGCGAATCATCTGTAGCTATCAATATATCTTTAAACATATCATTAATTGAGATTGCATATTGTGATATATACTATTTTTCCTGATTGAACAGCGAATCATATTTAAAACTTCGATTTATATCGGTTTACAAGATGAAGAAACCTGTTTATTACGGTTGGATAGTGGTCATCGGGGCTTTTTTAGCGTTATTAGTGTCTAGTCTACGGAGCTACAGCTTCGGAGTGTTCATCGACCCGCTCACTGCTGATTTC
>JAFDTG010000060.1 GCA_019594235.1 Candidatus Saliniplasma halalkaliphilum
ATCGGTTATATTTAAACCAAATCCTTCGTCTTCTCAATCCACAATTCAAGCCCCATCTCTTCAAACAGTTCATATGCTTTATCAAGCAATTCTTTATCTCCTAAAAGCAATCCATATTCGTAATACGTCCGTGACAGCTCTCTTTTTTCCCCGATCTCTTCGAGCACCTTGATGGCCTCGTCAAAGTAATCACCGGCATCTTCACTTTCCCCCATCTCTCGATGAATCATCCCCAGAACACGATAACTCGTACCCTCTTCACATCTCCCTTGAATTTCCAATGATACCTGTAGAGCTTTCTCTGAATTTTATCTCTTCATCTCTGCCTGTAAGTAGGTGGCTGTAAGGAGATATTTACAGACTCAGGTTCCATCTTGTTCCAAAAAGTTACATCCTTTGAAAACATAAGGGTTTCTTATAGTTTGGAGTATTATCTTGTGGAAAATGGAGGCACGGGTACCCGCAGAAAAGCTCCGCTTTTCGAGTGGTCAAGCGGAATCTATGATTCAGCAGAGTACACACTTTTTTCAAAGAAAAATGGGGGCACGGAAGTTATGAACCTTTATAAGTGATACTAAATCATAAACGATGATCTAGATACTTAAACTATTCCTCGAAGATAATAGATCTGTCTTTGAAGATTATATTATCTTTATCTTCGATCTCTTCGACGATATTCTTCACAGTTTCTTTTTCTTTCAGACCTACTTTCCATGCTCGTCTTAATAGCGTCGGTAGGTCTACGATGTCGATATCATTTCTATCACAGTAATTCTTCACTTTCGTTTCATTGCTTACAAAGATATAGTCACGAGATTTTGATATGGCTACTGATTCTCTTTCTCCTCTGCCGAACGAATCTGGCAGATTTAAAAATAAGTCACTCTCTTCGTCATCCATGGAGAGGATTGAGATTCTCTCTTTATCGATGTAATCAAAGATGGTCTGGACGAAATCATAACCTATATTTTCCGCTATATCGAGTTCATGCAGAACTGAAGTTGAGATATACAATTCTCCCCTATCCATTATCTTGAAAAGCAACTCTAATCTCTTGATTTTAGCGAATGTAGAAAGGATATTGGTATCTACCAGTACCGGTGTTTTTTCCATCCTCCCACATCACTCGTCAAGCAGTTTTGATCTTTCTTCCAGTTTTTCTTTGTTCTCCAATTGAACCTCGACCTTGATCCCTCTGTCTTTCAAGATCTCTTTGAATGAGATCGTATCTGATCCTGCCAGCTCAGCGGCTTTACTCAGGGTCACTTTTCCTTCCTTGTACATCTCTATGGCAGCAGAAAGTTTTAGATTGCTTTTGGTCTCAAAAAGTAGGCGTATCGCATCTCTAACTACATCAGATTTACTGGAGTAGTATCCTGCCTTGACTATGGCTTCTATCTCATCCTCATATACCTGAGGGATGCTGTATGAAGTCGGCATTTTTATCACTTATTATTAGTTAATGATATTAAACGATAATAAAGTTTTTGTTTTTATCGTATCTGTTTAGTCAATTTTTAATATTTAGCGTAATATAGGGATGGAAATGGATGATGAGAAGATTAGATGGAAGGAAACTAGATACAAATCAATAATAAAAAAGTACATGATTTTATTTTCCTGCATGGCCATATTAGTTTTTACGATTTTTATAATAATATTGGATATTATATCCGAACCCCCTATACAATTATTTGTGATAATTGGTATTATCTTCACTATTATCTTAACGGTGGTGCCTCTGTTTTCGCTAAAAACCGCTAAAAAAAGAGTCGGCTATGATTCAAGGAATGTATATTATATAGACAGAGATGGAAGAAAAGAAAAACTTCGATTCAGCGATATAAAAGACATCTCGGTTCCATCCCAGGAGGATAGTGCTGTAATAGTGAAAACAAAAAAGGATGGTGATGATGGAAAAGTGATATTGGGACCAGGGACAGGTGGGAGGTACGGAAGGTCCCTTATTGAATCGTACAAAAGATGGATCGATGAGAATACTGACAAAAAAGTGTCTGTAGAATTTGTGAGCTACGATATACCGTTCCCGGATTGGGGAGAATATGTTATCAAATTAAAAAAATAAACATTCAAACCGGTATTATCTCTCTATTGAATATAAAAAGTGATGAAAATCGGAGAAAGTAGGGAATTATTTTTGACGTTATGAACCTGAGGTATAGTGGGGGCACGGGGATTTGAACCCCGATCAACGGGTTTCCTCCACGGAAGGAGCTACCTTCCATGTGTTATCGGATTACGGGTCACCGCTCCAGTCAATCATCATCCCGATGAAAACCGGTCAGTAAACCCAGTTGGCGATCATTCCACGTAACTGGAGCCCATGAGGATGCCGTGTTACCCTATACCCCCAATATGGGCAGGTGATGTATAGCGTGTTCCTTTTTAGGTTTTTTGGCAGAGAGCTGTCCAAACAGAAGGTTTTTACAGTTCTTTTTATTATCTTGTTACATGAGCTTTAAAGAAATCATAGATAAGGTGGTTGCGGACGGGGCGGCATATTGTGATATAAGGAAAGAACACTGGAACAAAACGAGTTTGACATTGAAAGACGGTGTTCCAGAGATGGTCGCCCAGGGTGAAGAGGAAGGTGCGATGGTGAGAGTATTTTACGGTAACGGTTGGGGATGCGTCGGAACCAACGATCTAGATGACATCCAAGAAACTGCGAATAGAGCTCTAACCATGGCTAAGAAGAGTGCTAGATACAAAGAAAGTGAAACGGACCTAGCTGATATCGAGATCAATCAAGATAAAATCAAAATTCCCATGAAAGAGGATTTCAGGGATATCTCAGCGGAAGAAAAACTCTCGTTCTTGAAAGAACTAGAATATAATCTTTCCAAGAATTTTGTCAAATCCACGGATATCAGGTACAGGGACTCTTTGGTTGAAAAGGAGATCATCACCAGCGAGGGAACCCATATCCAGATGGAGATACCAAGACTTGTCGCGTATCTCATAGTAACCGGAAAAAGTGATACGATCCAAAGAGCCAGTGAAGGAACTGGCGGGACAGGTGGTTACGAGATCACAGAAAAAACCCTCGATAAAACCAACGTTGTCCTAGATAGATTGGAAACCTTATTAGAAGCTTCGACACCTCCCAGCGGTAAGATGCCGTTGATCATGGACCCACATCTAGCCGGAGTTTTCTCACACGAGGCCTTCGGACATGCGGCCGAAGGAGATCTGGTTGCTAGTGACAACAGCTGCTTGAAAGGAAAACTTGGAGAAAAGGTAGCATCAGATATCGTCACGATCAAAGATGATCCTACCATGGAGGGTTATGGGAGTTTCCCATATGATGACGAGGGGACCAAGACTAGAAATAGAGTTTTGGTGAAAGAGGGAACACTTAACGATTTCATACTGGATAGAGAGAACGCCTGGAAATTGGATCTAGAACCGAACGGCGGTGCTAGAGCCGAGGATTTCAGAGTTAAACCGCTTGTGAGGATGAGCAACACCATAATGGAACCAGGCGATATGAAATTCGAGGAACTTCTGGAAGAAATTAAAGGAAGAGGTGTTTATGCAAAGGCATCGAGTGGAGGGCAGGTCAGTCCTGCACAGGGGACCTTCCAGTTCAACGCCCAGGAATCTTATCTTATAGAGGATGGCGAGATCGTTAAACCTCTAAGGGACGTGAGTTTCAACGGGTTCACTCTGGATACTCTACAAAATATCACGGGGATCACAGATAAACTTGAAACAGGTATAGGTCACTGTGGAAAAGGTCAAACCGCTCCGGTTTCAGACGGTGCCGGTCATGTTTTAGTTTCCGAAGTTATGGTAGGTGGTCGAGAATGAGTGAAAAATTAATCGAAAGTGCAAAGGAGATCATTGGAAAGTTGAAAGGGAGAGGCTTAGATGGTGATGTATTCGGAGTCAACTGCCGTAACGTGGAATACGGGATCAAAAAAGGTGAACTTACCGATAGTTCGGAATATGATGATGTAGGACTGGGTATTAGGGTTTTGAAAGATGGTAAACTCGGTTTTGGGTTCTGTACACCGGGATATGAAGAAAAGGGTGTGAAACAAGCTGTCGAGTTCTCGAAAGTGTCCCAAAAGATAGATTTAAAGTTCCCTGAGGAGGAGCATGTTCCGAAGGTAGAAACTTTCGATAGTAAAATCGAACAAGTCATATCAGAGGGTAAAGGTGCTGATTTCACCCAAGAGCTCATTGACGGATGTGTATCTTATGCTGAGGATATCACACCTACCATGGGTGGTGTCGAGATTTATCTCGGGTCCGAGATCGTAGCTAACACCAACGGAGTTCTCTTAGAAAAGAAAAGGACCGCTATGCTAGGTAGTGTTATGGCAACTATACCCGGTGAAAAGACCTCTATAACGGCTAGTGAAAAAGAAGTATCCAAAAAGAGTGACATAGATTTTAAGAATGTCGGGGAAAGGAGTGCTGAAAAAGTGGACTCTATGCGAAATGAAGTAACTTTACCTGAAGGGGATATACCGGTGATGCTTGAATCCCGTTCTTTGAATCAACTACTTGGTTTTGGTCTGATCCCATCATTCAACGGAGAAAATGTACGTAAAGGCAAATCCGTGTACTCTGATAAGTTGGGTGAAGATGTAGCACATTCTCATCTTACTTTGAAAGACGACCCGACACAGGACTGGGGCATAGGCTCGTCCCCCTTCGATGATGAGGGTGTTGTGAGTCGAACTTTGGAATTCATCTCCCATGGAATACTAAAAGGATTCATGTATGACCTTAAAGAAGCGCACAAGAGCGAAACTGAAAGCACGGGAAATGCTATCAGGGCGAACTTCAAGTCACCTCCGGATATATCAGAAAGGAACTTAGTGCTTAGAGGGAAAGATACTCCAAGAGAAGAACTTCTCCCCGATGGCGGTATATTAGTAGATGACATAATGGGCGCACATACGGCTAATCCTGCTAGTGGGGATTTCAGTATAGTTGCCACTCCTGTATGGTTGATCGAAAACGGTGAAAAGAAAGGTAGGATCGAGGGTGTCATGCTCTCGGGCAATCTCCCGGAGCTTTTGAAGACTATACAGTTAGCAGATGATTACAAGAAAACATACATGAGTCTTGGAGGCAGGAGTCTAAAATTGGATACCCCGTCTGCAAGAGTGGACGATGTGATAGTTTCAGGTAAATGATCAACCTCTGAAGATACCGATGGCGATCCGTTCCAAACCCGAGCGTTCACCTTTACCGTTAACATCTGAGATGAACTCTCTATGCCACCGGTCATAATAGAAGTAGGATGTCAAGGTTATCGCTGGGTATGTGAAGGAGAAGTACACGAGTAGATTTAAAAGAGCCTCTTCTAAAGTTCCGGATATGGTGTAAAGAGTGAATAAGAAAAGTCCCAGTGCCAAGATCCCACCCACCGATTTTAACCTGATCGTAACTTCCCTACAAAGAGATATAACTTCCTTGCTGCCCTTATCGACATAATACAGCTTACTATCATGAAGTATGCGTATAGGAATCAGGAAAGCTACGATTACTGGACAGAAGATCAGTATTACGAACACATAGGGATTGTTAACAGTCCCTGCATCCCTCAAGATATACCCAACCACCGTGAAAGCTATTATCGTTGGAAAGAGGGATTCTGATAGCGATTTGTAGAAAACATCCCATAGGTTTTCAGCACTGTAAGTTTTGTTCCTAACTATCATGATCTTTCGAGAGGATCCGAAAAAGCTGCTGAATTTCTTATAAAGCTTGATATAAATACTCGTTAGGAATGGGGTCAATGTCCCTGCAAACAGCCAAGCACCGCTGCCTAGAATGATACTGAAAAGGATGATTATGTACAGTTCCGGGACTAGTGTCATTATCAATAGGGGTATAGCGAATAATCCTACCAATAGAACGAAAACTATACTTTTCCTAAGCGTCCATCCCTTCTTAGCCATCCTTCAACACTCCTGTCTGACATATTGGTTATATTATATACGTAAGGAATCCAATATAAAAAGTTCGCAGGTTTTTGAAGTATATTTCAACAGTTAACACCCAAATTTGATGATCACTACCTTAGAATCGAATAAAATGAAATGATCCGGTTTTTTATAGTTAACATAAGAAATATTTTATATCGTGTTCAGCATCATAAAATGTAGGATTTAGATGTACAAAGGTTTAGCTATAATATTCGGATTTTATTTTTTGGGCGAGATCACATCTATGTTGCTTGACTTAAGTGTTCCAGGGAACGTATTAGGTATGATATTTTTAACGATCGCTCTTTTAGGTGGGGCGATAAATATAGATGACGTTGAGAGGGAGGCAGAATTTTTTGTTGATAATATCAGCATAATGTTCATCCCACCTGGAGTCGGTGTGATGTTATATTTCGGCTTGATGAAAACTGAGATCGTTTCTATAATAACAGCACTCATACTCAGTTTTGTGATCACTCTTATATTCACGGCTAAATTAGTAGAGGTGTTGAGATGAGTGTATTCGGTATATTTTTGACCATCCTTGTGTTTTTTATCTTTAAAAAGCTGTACTCCATCAAAAAGAAATTTTATCTCAACCCGGTTCTGCTTTCGATAATAACGATAATCGTAGTTTTATATACTGCTGGCATAGAATATGAAAGGTACATGGAAAGTGCAAGGATATTAAGCTTTTTATTAGGTCCAGCAGTGGTCAGCTTGGCGGTACCGCTTTACAAGAAAAAAGAGGTTGTGAAGGATTATTCTATCCCGATCGGACTAGGGGTGGTTCTTGGTGGTCTTGTTGCTATATTGAGTGCCTTTTTGATAGTTTATCTCTTTGGCGGGAGTAAAGAATTGCTGCTGAGTATCTCCCCCAAAAGCGTTACGACCCCCATAGCTATAGGTGTAAGTGAACAGATCGGAGGGATACCTCCCCTTACTGCGATATTAGTGATAATCACCGGTATCCTGGGCAACTCTGTGGGAATAACTCTCTTGAATTTATCTGGTGTAAAAGACAAAGTCGCACGAGGATTGGCTATGGGCGTAACTTCTCATGGACTCGGTACTGCAAAGATAATCCAGGAGGATAAACTAAGTGGGGCCGTAAGTGGTTTAGGTATGGCTCTTAATGGAATATTTACTTCTTTCATATTGTATTATCTTATAAGATTGCTTTTGTGGTTGTGAACAATCGGTTTTAGAAATTATGTAGATGCTATATGAGAAAAGATCATATCAAAAAGAATATTTTGTGTTAAAAAAAAGAATGATATAAGTTGAACCGGAAAGTAGACGGACTCGTTAGAATGCTACCACATTCTCCTTGTCCTCTAATCATTAACATAAAATATGATATAGCGGACGCGACGGGATTCGAACCCGTGCTGTCTGCCTTAGAAGGGCAGCGCCATGTCCAGGCTAGGCCACGCGCCCATTGTTAAGAGTGTTTTTACTTTACCGTATCTAAGCTGAAACTATTTTCAGATAAGTAATTTTTCCTACTCTTCTTCGGTATCCTCGACGATCTCTTTCGCCTCTTCCTCGCCGATGACTTTTGTCATGGCGATCAGTTCGTCATCTTCTTTGACTCTCATGGTTTTGACACCCATGGTGTTCCTTCCCTGTATGCTGATATCGTCCACTGCAGTTCTTATGATCATCCCGTTCCTACTCATCAAAAGGATCTCTTCGCCGCCTTCAACGACTCTTGCACATCTGACTTCGCCGGTCCTTTCATTGGTCTTCATAGTGATCACACCCTTAGCTCCACGGTGTGTCTTCCTGTACTTTTCGACCGGGCATCTTTTACCGTATCCGTTCTCAGTCAAAGTCAACAGCATATCGTCGTCATCTACCAGTGTCATACTGACCACTTCGTCCCCATCGCGGAGTTCTGCACCCTTTACACCCATTGTGTACCTTCCGGTAGCTCTTACCTCGCTTTCATCGAAACGTACCGCCTGTCCGTGTTTGGTAGCGAGCATGATCTCTTTCTCACCGTTAGATAATTTAGTATCTACGAGTTCATCGTTTTCCATCAATCGTATGGCCCATATTCCGGTTACCCTCGGGTTGCTGTAAGCTGCCAGGGACGTTTTCTTGATCTTACCTTTCTTAGTTGAGAACAATAAGTACTCGTCTTCTGGGAAATCACTGACATGTAAAAGATCCTCGACTTTTTCATCCCTTTCCAACCTGGGCAGCATATTCACTATAGGTCTACCCTGGGTCCTGCGTCCACCTTTCGGTACTTTATAGGCTTTCAACCAGTAAACCCTACCTTTATTGGTAAAGAACAATAAATAATCGTGAGAATCCACAACGAACATGTCTACGACGTGATCTTCATCCTTAGTGTCCATCCCGATCAGACCGACACCACCTCGACGCTGTTTACGATACGTATCAACGGGTAATCTCTTGATGTAACCACGGCGAGTTAAAGTGATCACTAACTTCTCTTTTGGAATAAGATCTTCAGTTTCGACCTGCACCGCATCCTTATCGATCTCAGTCCTTCTTTCGTCACCATACTTCTCAGCAAGTTCGTCCAACTCATCTTTGATGATATCCAAGATCTTCTGCTCATCACTCAATATACTCTTGTATTCCTGGATCTTAACTTCGATCTCTTCGTACTCGGTCTGAAGTTTATCACGTTCTAACCCAGTTAACCTTCTCAATCTCATATTGAGGATCGCCTGGGCCTGTTTATCGCTCAAAAGGAATCTTGAAATCAACTTACTTTTGGCTTCGTCCTGGTTCTCAGCGCCTCGTATGATTTTGATAACTTCATCCAAATTGCTTAGAGCGGTCAACAACCCTTCGAGTATGTGTGCTCTCTCTTCAGCTTTATCTAGATCGTATTTCGTTCTTCTAGTCACCACGTCGATTCGATGGTCGATGTAGTACTGTATAGTCTCTTTCAGAGACAACACTTCAGGTTCGTTATCGACCAAAGCTAGATTGATAACCCCGAATGTAACTTCCATCTGGGTGTGTTTGAACAATTTATTCAATGCCACTTCTGGAAGTGTCCCTCTTTTAAGTTCTACAACAACTCTCACACCATCTCTATCGGATTCGTCTCTGAGATCTGAAACTTCATCTAGAGTTTCCTTTTTCACCAGTTTTGCTATGTTCTCTACAAGTGTAGCTTTGTTGACCTGATAGGGCATTTCATTTATTATTATACGACTTCGGTTACCTCCCATATCTTCGATCCTAGCTTTAGCACGAACGGTGATCTTCCCCCTCCCGGTCTTATAGGCTTGGTAAACCCCCTCATGACCGTAAATTATACCCCCCGTAGGGAAATCTGGACCAGGTAATACGTCCATCAAATCCACAACGTCGGATTCAGGTTCATCTATCAACATCTTGATAGCATCTACAAGCTCGTTCAGGTTGTGCGGCGGTATGTTCGTAGACATCCCTACCGCGATCCCGCTTGAACCGTTCAACAAAAGATTAGGTAACTTGGATGGTAAAACTACAGGTTCTTCAAGAGAACCGTCGTAGTTGTCACGGAACTCGATAGTTTCCTTACCTATATCCTCGAGCATCTCTTCTGCTATAGCTTCCATACGAGCTTCC
>JAFDTG010000016.1 GCA_019594235.1 Candidatus Saliniplasma halalkaliphilum
TTGTTCTAACTGTAGTGAAATAGATATGCTTCAAGATGAAAAGGAACCCGCAGATATCGTAAAAGGCATTCAAGATCTTATCCAGGGTAAATAATATGGGCTCATTTTTCTTCATTTTCCAATATAGTTTTTACCATTCGTTTACCTTGGTCTAAACGGTCTAACCACATATTTTCACGCTTAGGTTTCCATCGGTTGTTTTCAAAGACAGCGTCCAAACCGGCTTTCATGGCCTCAGTACCTTTTTCCCGTATGAACTCTATCCTTTCTCTCTCAGACATATCCTCCGCTATCTCCATCTTTTCGTCCCGGTCGAAATCTCCAAAGGTTAATTGTTGAGGTCTTTCAGCCATGTTTACCACGATCACGATTTAAACTCCAATACATGAACTAAATTATTTATTTTACGCTCAGAAAATTCATGCTAACTACTCAGATAAAACCTTCATCTCCCTTTCAAGGATGCTGATTTCCCTCTCTTTCAAGGCTGATGGGCTAACCGTTATCAAAAAGATCGTATCGGTTTCTGAAACCATATCCACCATATGTCTTAAGAACTGTATAGTCGCATCGAATCCTGTATGGCTTACTAAATACTCTACACCATCGAGCAGGATCACTTTACCTTCCTCGATTATCTCCTCGAATCTATAAGTTATACTCTCAAGATTCGGACGCACCGTCTTCAAGTTTTCATTCTCCCTGCTGGACAACCAAAACATTTCCGCCTCATCTAACGAATATTCTTTTGCGATACGATTAGGATTGATCCTAGAGATTATGTACACTCTATTACCTTTATGAAGTATATCCTCCAAGAGCTTAAAGCCTTTATCTGGACGTTCCTCTTCTATCATGTAACTTACACCGGGCTGTAATTCATCTGTAATGCCCGACGGAGTTTCTTCCACTTCCTCTTCGATTAACCCTTGGAAACTCTTCTTTACAGCTTCTAACGTTATATCCTGATCCAAAAGAGTCGAGAATGCTAGTAGTCGGTTAATCGCTCCTTCGATTTCCCTTACATTCTTGGTGATGTGAGCTGCTAAAAAGTCTTTTACATCCTCAGGTACCTGAATGTCATGCTGCTTTAATTTCTTTTCAATGATCTTCAGTCTTGTTTTATAAGAAGGGGGTTCGATCCTAATCACCAAACCCGATTTAAAACGGGAAACCAATCTATCTTTTAAGTCTGGTATATTCTCAGGAGGTCTGTCACAAGTCATTAATATCTGCCGACCTTTGCTATTTAGATGGTTGAATAGATAGAATATTATCTCCTGATGTTTCTCCCTACTTGCTAAGAACTGGATATCATCTAATAGTAGGATGTCGGCCTCATAGTATTTTTTTCTTAAGTCCTCGTGACCCTCTTCCCTTAAACTCGTTATGATTTCAGAAGTACAATTTTCAGTAGTGGAATATACTACATTCAACTCCGGACGGTTCTCTATAATATAGTGTCCGATAGCTTTGAGTAGATGAGTTTTACCTAAACCGGCATTACTGGTCAGGATGAGAGGGTTGAATGTTCTTCCTTCGGACCGGGCAGATTCCTTCGACGCCACATATGCCAATTTGTTATTTTCCCCGATCACAAAATTATCGAAAGAGTATTTTTCTGGGAAAGGTGATACGTCTACAGTCTTTCCCTTCCTTTCCTTAATTATCATATCGTAAACTTCGAGTTCTTTTTCTTCTCTTTCTTTCCTATGGATGTCTTCGGTTATCTCCTTGGATTCGCTTGAAAGTATCTCATTTTCACTCTCTTCCGATGCTTTTTCCTGAATGCTTTTAGTATCCTCATCAACTTGGTCTAGTAGCTCATCAACTTCTTCAGAACTTTCAGACGAAAAGGATGAAGTCCCCTTAGTAACTCTACCTCCTACTTTTTCGACCAAATCGTCGATATCGACGTTCGTGTGGACCTCCATATATATATTATCGAGCTCATCCATGCCCATGATCTTTGAAAGAGCTTCATCTCCAGATATCTCCATGTCAGAGGGTGTATAAAGAAGGGCATTCATCGGCGAGCCATCCTTTAAAGTGATGTAACCCTCGAGTTCTTCATCAACGGTTACACGGATATAACCCTGGAATGAATATTTATTCAGTTTTTCGAGAGTTTTAGAAAGTTTTTCAGGACCCGTTTTGTCCTGAATCTTCAAACCTTCGGGAAATTTTTTTCTTGACAAGGTGAAGGGTTAATCATAACTTAATAATAAATATGTTTCCTGTTAAAACCAAAAACACTTATCTTTTAAATTCATTTGTAGAACCGATGAGGTACCTATACACAAGATGTCCTTATTGTCGAACGAGTTCATATGCAAAAGTAAAAAACGAAAACTCCATCGATATAGAATGTCCTTATTGTGGACAAGATTACACGGATCAAGTGGATGAGGAGTACGTTAAAGAGGCTGATTTCTATTGGGAACTGTATATAAACCTCTATCCTCCAATGAGAGAAAAGTTTCGAAGAAAAAGTACTTTATTGATAGCTGGATTTTTACTTTCTTTATCGGTAGCTTTCCAACTATTATCAAAAGGTCTTTTTTTGGCAGGTGCGGTGTACACTATACTCACGCTCCCGCCTCTTCAGTATGGACTTATCTTATCTAGTATGGTTTTCTTAGGGCTGACAGTGATGGGCATCGCTAGTTCTTTCCTAAAATACTCGTTTGCCATGGCTGTAGTGGGGGCTATTTTCGGTATATTGAATTCAGTCATGTGGTACATGATTGGTTTCTATTTAGATGGCTCTTTATTTATTTTCAGCATCAGTTTAAATTCGTTGATTACGTTCTTTTTCTCATCGATTTCACTATTAATCATAGTGCATAATCGATGGTCGTTTTTGAGAAGTTGATCAAATACCCAAGTACAAGTAGATTAGGTAAATAAAATATCCTAATGTCATGACCATACCTTCTAATCTACCCAGTTTTTTACCCGTGTAGATAAAGATGGTCAATACGATACTAACAGCGATCATGATCATCATATTTGGAAGGATCTCTGGTGTGAATGTTATCGGAACAAACAATGCACAAATGCCAAGCACCATCAAAATATTGAAGGTGTTCGAGCCGATTACATTGCCCATAGAGATGTCTGATTCCTCTTTGTAAGCAGCTACCGAAGATGCGGCTAGCTCCGGGAGCGACGTGGCTAGGGCTATGATCGTAAGACCTACGAGACCCTCTGAAAGTTGAAATTCCTGCATATAAAAAATTGCAGAACGTATCATGAGTTCCGCCCCTAATGCGATACCCACTAAACCTATAACAAGCTTTAAGATGTTGATTTTCAGTTCCTTTGACTTAACTCGTTTGTATTCATCGGTTTCAAACTTTTTCTCGACTACGGTTTTCTCACCTTCAACAAATGCGACCCATATGAAGAAAGTGATGTATGCGATCAATCCCATAACAAGGATGATTCCACCTATCCTATCGATTGTGAACCCGATTGAAACTATCAGTAGTAAAGATATCGCACCGAACATTATCGGGATTTCTCTTTTTATGATACCGATATCTACTGAGATTGGTTTTATCATAGAACTTATCCCCAAAACCAAGAGCATGTTCGCAATATTTGACCCGATAACGTTACCTATTGAAATACCGGCTCTCCCTTTGAAAACTGCATTCAAGCTAGATGCGAGTTCTGGGATCGATGTTCCAAACGAGACCAAGGTCAATCCGATAACCAGTGTTGGAACTCCTAAATAGGCAGCTGTTTTACTACCCCCATCGACTAAAAAATCCGCCCCTTTGATAAGGATGATTACCCCAACTACCAAAATAGCTGTCCATCCTATCAGTTCCACTGCCATGGCACATAGATATATAGCCTTTTATAAATAATTGACCTAAATTGGAATTAAAAAATTATTAGTATATGGATAGTTTATTTGATAAAGCGTGCAGCAGATGGATATCAAAAAAATTAACGGGAATCTCATCTTACTAGGTGTCGACTACATTGGAGATGAAGGTGTCAATGAAAACGTACTAAATTATATCAAAGGAAACGAGCCAGATAAAGTAGGGATCGCTCTCTGCGAAACGAGATTCGAAACCCTAGAAGGTGATAACGATTGGAAAGAAAAACCTCTACTGCCAACTTACAAAGAGGGGAAGATCGGACCTCTTATCTACCAGACATTTGTAGACTCTATAAACGAAAATTTAAGAAGGTTCAAAAATATCGATCCTGAAGTTCATGTTGCACGTTTGGTACCCTTCATGGATACACTCGATACGGATGTTGAGTTTATAGATAGGGATATCACTCTAACATTGGGTAGGGCATATCAGAACATGTCCGTGTTAGAGAAATTAAAGATGATCAAATACCTGAAAGCTACGATGCTCAGCTTTTCTGGTAAAAAGAAGAGTGAATCTGTAGATGATATAAAATATCATGATGATTTGGTCGAAGGGGTTTTAGAGAAACTGGAAAAGTTTGCACCGTCTGTTGTTAGAAAAGCAAGGCGTGAGCGGAATGAATACATGGCTAAAAAATTGTATGATTTCAGTAAAAATGGAACGGTCATCGCCATATTACCCAAAAGCAGGATATATAATGTTTTTAAGGAAGTCAATAGGTTAAAAATGGAGGAACGCTTCAAGGGCGAAAACACAGGTGTAAAACATCTTGAACAGATCGGTAAAAAAGTTTATTCAAAGGTGATACGTTACGCTTCTTCTATTTTTTTCATAGCTCTGGCAGTTTATCTTTTCCTTTTTTCAGACGTTTTGAATATATGGCGTGCCTGGCTTTATTGGTTCTTGGCCGTAGGGGGTATGTCAGCACTAGGTTCAGCGTTGGCAAAGGGACATCCTTTTTCGATTATTATCTCGTTCCTTTTAGCACCTTTCATGTCTCTAACACTACATGGCCCCGGGTGGATATCCGGTTATGTTGAATTAAAGGTTAGGAATCCAACTATGTCCGATGTGCAGCATCTTACATCCTGTAAAAACGCTTCGGAATTCCTTTCAAACAACATTATGAAAGTATTTTTAGTAGGTACATTTTCCAATATATTCACATGGATAGGTCTGTTTGTAGTATTGCCACTGTTGATTAGGTTCGTGGGATAGTGAAAAATAATATATCACCCTCTTTCTTAATTAGCGTATCAGATGAGAGATAAAAAATACCTTAAGAGAGTCTTTGAAGGAGCTCTAATGGGGATGGCTAACATTATCCCCGGTGTGTCTGGAGGGACCATGGCTCTTGTGACCGGCATATATGATCGATTGATACACTCGATCAACACGATCCCTTTAGATGCACCTATGACATTAATTAAAAGGGATTTTCAACAGTTTCGGAAAAAACTTCAAGAGATAGACTACCACTTCTTGATCCCTCTGATCATCGGTATACTTATAGGTTCTTTACTTCTAGCCAGAGCAATAGAATTTATTCTCGAGTCACATCCCGCGGCCACTTATTCTTTCTTTTTCGGACTCATACTCGCTGGACTTGGCGTGATATATAAATATATAGAAGAAATAGATGTAAGAAATGTATTCGGGGGGGTCGTAGGTTTTCTATTTGCCTTTCTTATCGTTGGACTCCCCACCTTACAAACTGACCCAAGCTTACCACTGGTTTTCATAATCGGTATATTCGTAATAATTTCTATGATACTTCCAGGAATATCTGGTGCATTCATACTTATATTTTTAAAGCAGTACGATTATATGCTGCACGCACTGAATGATCTTGACATTCCGGTGATACTCACATTCTTGGCTGGGGGGGTTATTGGGTTGTTCGGGTTTTCCAGATTACTAGAATTTTTACTAAAAAAACACAAGTCGATAATGATGTCATTCCTTTTCGGACTTATGGTCGGGGGTTTACGAGCCCCCGGAAGCGAAGTTATGGCTATAGATCCTCCCTTGTATGAGATATTATTACCTGCACTACTCGGTGCAGTTTTGGTCATATTTTTAGAGTATAAATATGTACATTCCGATTAAATCCTTTTGAATCCACGGCGTACATATCCGAATATCGCTCTTCTTATGTAGAAGAATGTTTGAACATACGTTCTATCTTCCCCACCGGCATCAACATTACCCTTTTTTATTTGTGTAATCACATCTTCCCAGGAATCAATATTATCAAAGATAGTGTAAGCTTTCCCTACTGTTTTCAATCGATGTGCATCACTACCTCCGATTATAGGAAGATTCATCTTCTTAGCGGCCTTTCTAGCCTTTACATTTTTAGAGTGCCAACTTCTTCCGTTCAAACCTTCTATAGCCGTCCAATTGTTTGAAAAAAGATTCTCTTCAGTCATACCGGACCAATATCTGTATGGGTGGGGTGCCGCGGCTATGGCTCCCTGTTCATTGATCTTATCTATGGCTTCGGCCATTGTAAGTTGTTTACCGATCTCTTCTTGTAAACCTATGGCCATTACATGCCCCTCCTCGGTGCTAACCTCTATTCCAGGAACCAATATCAGAGAACTCTTTTTATTCTTGACACTCCTGTAACCTTCTAACGTGTTGTGGTCCATCAAAGCTAAACCGTCTAAGCCTACGGATTCAGCTTTTTTCAAAATATCCTCGGGTCTACCATCAGAATCACCTGAATAAGTGGAGTGAACGTGCATGTCGATCTTCATCAAAATCCCTCAATATAGTCTAAGATTTTTTTAGCGACTTCATCTTCTTGATTTTCGAGCGTTTTATATATTTTTTCTTTTAACATTTCTTTCTGTTCCCCATGGGTCAATGGAATCCTCGTAGCATAGACCATGGCATCTACTGATGGGGTTTCTCTCTGTATGAATTCACCAGCACCTATTTTTTTAACAACCGTTCCCTTGATTTTAGAAATAACAGATGTACCGTATTGATCCTGGATTTTGTATTCATTATGGTCTACTACTTTACAACAATAAATTACCGAAGCATCTTTTGGGTAATAAAACCCTGCATGCCGTTCCATATTATCCTCAGGGATCTCTTGAAAATCTGGTTTGTTACTTCCTGTCAATGCAGCCTTGTAAAATAAGGAGGGATCATCTGTCAAAGAAAAGGTAAACTTCGGATGCCCTTGTAAATTCATAGCAGAATCAGATGGATGGTAAATATCTAAATTGATAGTGTCCTTTTCTATAACCGCTCCAGCTGCAGATGTATTTAGATGGGCGTTCCAAGTTACCAAAATCCCTTCAAATCTAGGCATAGTATAATTTAAGCAACCTCCATACCCCTAGTCGGTTTCTTTTTCTTACCCTTGTCTTGTAAGTTGACTTTAGGCAAAGGTATAGGGGGCGGGAGTTTTATTTCACGTGATATAAGTACTGATTGTGGGATACAGTTCTGTATAATCGTTGAATGGATTTTGTTTGCAATCTCCTTGGGCATCTCGTTATTTTCTCTCCATTTCTTAGCAAGATCGGAGGGCGCATCTTTGAGTTCTAAGCTGCCCTCTAGTTCAATCCTACCGAGACTAGAATAGCTTGCTGTAAACCTAAAATATACGTCAAAAGAATCCTTTGTTACCTGTTTTATCTTTTTGACAGAACTGTTATGATCTATCCTTACATTCTTCATGGGTTTACCTGAGGTAGAGAACCGTTCCGCATCAATAGATTTGATCTCGAACTTAGTGATTGACATGGAATATAATATCCTTTGGTGATTTAATAATCTTTCCATAAGGAAACATATAACTGGTCTTTAACCAGGTGTTGTTCGAATATAAGCAAAATCTTTATAATCTTCCAACATGATTGTTAGGCGGCTTGTTTGTGTAAAGTCGTGGTTATTATGACAGCGAATACAATAGAAAAAGTTTTAAGCAGTATCAAAAAGAATCTTGATGTGGATGATGTCACTCTGATTTCTAGAAGTGGAATGCATATAGGTGGCGACGTTCCTGATAATGCACATATGGAAACTTTTGTAGCTATGTCTGCTATTCTTTTAGGAGCAGCAGAAACAGCTACATCTGAATTGGATGAAGAATTATCACATGTGGTGGTTGAACTGAAAAACTCTCGAGTTTTAGTCATGAATAATGGACCATCAGCATTGTTGGCGATTAAGATGTCTCAAGACAAAGATATAGATACTGTTTTAGAAGGTATAAAAGAACCGACGAACGAACTTAAAGAGTTATTATAAAAAAGGTTGGGGGTAAAATGAGTAAAGGTTTTATTAATGGTAATGTAATCTCTTTAGCTGGCCGTTCTAAAAAATACCATGGGGTTTTAGTCGAAGACGGCAAGGTCACTTGTATTGAGGATTATGACAAGATCATGAAGAATAGTGAGGAAAAAATCAACCTAAATGGTTACACCGTCCTACCAGGATTTATCGACTCTCATGTACATCTGATGCAGATGGGTTTAAAGGAAAAATGGGTGGACCTTTCAGAAACGGACAGCTTTGAAGAGGCAAAATATTATTTAGAAAAAGATATCGATAAAAAGGATGATGGTGAATGGATAATCGGTGTTGATTTTGACGACACCAAGTGGAAAAGGTCGAGTTATCCCACAAAAAAGGAACTAGATGAAATTACAGAAGACCATCCTATGGTATTGAAAAGAATATGTGGGCATATAGGTGTCGCTAATTCTAAGGCTTTGGAGATGGTCGATGAGGACTGGGACAAAGTTAACCGAGATACTGGCATACTGAAAGAAGAAGCGGTATGGAACCTAGATGAAGTTATGGATATCGATATAGAAACAAGGAAAGAAGCTATCAAAAGAGGGATAAAAAAAGCCCATGAATTAGGTGTAACTGGAATTCATGAAGTTGTCGATAGAGATGGCTGGGATGCCTACGCAGAATTGGACGATGAAACTGAATTGGATCTAAGAGTACGATGTTATCTCCATTATGATGAGATAGGAGACCTAGAACCTATCAATAAAAGCGAATTCCTCGCTCTTAGAGGTGTCAAAGTCTTTGCCGACGGATCCTTCGGTGGACGAACAGCGGCGCTTAATGAGGAATATAAAGACGATCCAGGAAATAAAGGTTTGTTGATGCATCCTAAAGAGGAACTGGATGATATCATATCCATGGCAGAAAGCAAAGGATTCCAATGCATGGTACATGCTATAGGTGATAGAGCCATCGATATAGTATTAGATGCATATTCTGACAGCGCAGAAAGGATCAAAGAACTTCGACACAGGATAGAACACGCAGAGATGCTGTATGATGAGAACATCAAAAGGATAAGAGAACTCGGATTGGTTCTTTCGATTCAACCAAATTTTGCTTATAAATGGTCTCAGCCGGGAGGTATGAACGAGAAGAGGCTCGGTAAGGAACGGTTGAAAAAATGTGACCCTCTTTGGAACATTCAGAGGGCCTTGGTGAAAATGGCTTTCGGATCAGATAACATGCCCATGTCACCTCTTTTCGGTATCTATGCCGCCACTAATCATCCGTTATTAGAGCAAAGGATTTCCACCTACAATGCTCTTCAAAGTTATATCACAAATAGTGCGTATATCGGAAGAGATGAAAACGAGTTAGGTGAGATCGTAGAAGGTAAAAAAGCAGACTTCGTAGTTCTGTCTGAAAACCCACTGAACACTGAAAATTTAAAAGATATTGAAGTGAAAATGACCGTCATAAATGGTAAAATAGTTTACGATAATAGGTGAGATGAAAATCGATTATATTAAATAAACGAAGCCTATTTTAGAAATGGTTGATAATATGGCTGAGATAGATGAAGAATTAAAATACACTGACAATCATGAATGGATCAAAGTAGACGGTGATAAGATAACCTACGGTATCACAGATTATGCACAGGACGAACTGGGAGATATCGTTTACGTGGAATTACCTATAGAAGGTGAAGAGGTTGAAAAGGGAGATGTCATAGGTGTTGTTGAATCAGTGAAAACAGTTTCCGACTTATACGCTCCTGTTTCCGGAACGATAACCGCTGTAAACACAGATCTCGAAGGTGAACCAGAGAAGATAAACGAGAAACCTTTTGGAGACGGTTGGATCGCCAAAATAGAGATGGACGATGAATCCGAGTTAGACGATCTACTCACTGCTGAAGAATACAAAAAAGAAACCGAATAAAAACTCTTTAATTCTTTTTTATTAAAAAATAAAAAAAAGGGGTTTAGTCGTATTTGTCCAGGAAAGAGAACCTATCATGTGCCGGTAGACCTTCTTTGTAGCAGTAATGGATCTCCTGGAAATCGTTTCTAAATTCGGTAACGTCTTCTTTGACCTTTTTGGGATCTTCTCGGTCTTTAACGATACGTTTGATGAACTCCGCAACTTCTTCCATGTGTGTTTCTTTCATACCCAAACGGGTAAGTTCCTGGGTTCCGAGCCTAATGCCGCTGGGTTCCTGAGCACTATTAACATCATCCCAAGGCATAAGGTTCTTGTTAGCGATCATGTTAGCTTCTTCCATAGCTTCAACTAGAGTTTCTCCTCCGCCCTCTTCCTGTACGTCAACTGCCAGTGTGTGTGACCTTGTAAATCCTTTATGCTCGCACATCACGTCCATATCCCTTTCATAGAGTGCCTGACCGAGGGCTTGAGCGTTCTTGATTATCTGTTTCGCATACTCTTTACCGAATTCTTGATGTTCTGCTAAAGAAACCGCTAGTGCCGCCATGGTGTGAAGATGATGATTTGATAGAACTCCTGGGAACACTCCGTAGAACAATTTCTGTTTCATCTCTTCATCCCTTGGATTTGAAAGGAGTATACCTCGCTGTGGACCCGGAAGTGTTTTGTGGGTGCTTCCTGTCATCACTTCTACACCTTCCCTAAATGGATCTTGGAATTCACCTCCAGCGATCAAGCCGAGAACGTGGGCAGCGTCATACCAAACGTAACATCCCACGTCTTCTAAAGTTTCTTTAAGTTCTTTTAATGGTGGTGGGAACAAGTACACAGATCTACCGAATAATGCAATATCTGGCTGCTCTTTTTTTAGCAGCTTCTTGGTTCCTTCGACGTCGATATTCATCTCGTCAACATTGAAAGGATATGTTTTAGGTTCCATACCTCTGAAACCAACTGAACCGAACTTTGCACTGCTTATATGCGCTCCATCGGAAACATCGACAGAAGTAATAGTCTTTCCAGGACCTCCTAAACCCATCAAAACAGCTTGATTTGCGTTGGTGCCTGAGATAGGTCTCACATCCGCATATTCTACGTCAAAAAGGTCTTTAGCAAGTTCCTGGGCTTTGATCTCAACTTTATCTACAAATGTATTTCCTTGATAATACCTTCCACCTGGGGGGCCTTCTGCATATCGATCATGAAAATCGCTGATAAGTAATTCTCTTGCCATCGGACTGATTATGTTCTCCGATGCGATCATGGGCAAAGACTTCTTGAACCATTCATGATGTTTTTCTACCTGCTCGTAAATATAATCCGCATCTTTTTTCATAGGTATACCTCGGAAGGTGATTGTCTTTTCAATATTAAACCATTTTGTTTAAGTTAACTTATAATTAAGACAATTTTTTTATAGTGCGCAGAGGTTGTTATAGTAAAGATAATGGAAGGAGATAACAATGGCGCAAGTAGAAGATTTTCAGGCAAAAGACGTGATGACCAAGAAGTTTATAACTGCTAAACCCGATGATAAGGTCTCTGATGCTATAGGTCTTATGCGTAAACACGATGTAGCAGAGATACCGGTCGTTGAAAATGGGGAGGTTGTTGGGATAGTTGCAGAGGATATGTTTGTTAAAAAAAGACATCTGCCCTTTTCCACTAAACTAGCTCATGTCATGACAAAACCACCAAATGTTGAGCAGGATGACACAATCATTGATGTTTGCGAGCTATTATTATCCTCCGGATACAGGGGTATACCTGTTAAATCAAACGACGACATTGTAGGTTTTATTTCTCGGTCAGACATAATTGAGATAATTCCAGAGATCGACGATCTTAGAAAATCTGCTGTAGGGGAGTACATGACTCCATCTCCCACTACCATAAGGGAGCACGACACTATAATGAAAGCTAAAAACATGATGGAAAACCTGGATGAAAAAGTTGTACCGGTAACCGATGAACATGGTAGACTTTCAGGTATGATAGGAATTAAAGATATCATCAAAGAAAGTTCAAGACCGGTTTCAAGGCACGAAAAGGGTGAGAAAAGTGGAGAAAAAGATTCACCATATTCAGATATGGAGATCAGAAGCATGATGGTAACACCTCCAATAACAACTACACCCGGAAACACAATACATGACGCCGCTCAAAAGATGACCGATCACAACATATCTACGGTAGTTGCAGTTGAAGACGAATCTATCAAAGGTATACTTACCCAGATCGATCTGATAGAAACGATAGCCAGTTTCCGTGAATCAGATCAAGTATATGTACAGATAACCGGTTTAGAAGAAGACCCTGACGTGTACGACCAGATGTATCAAATGGTTCAAAAGTACCTCCAGAAGATCAACAGGGTTTTGAAACCTTTGGTATTGAACATCCATGTGGTGACTCATCACACATCAGGCCATGAAAAGAAATACAGTATAAGGTTGAGACTAAATACCGATCACGGTATGTTCTATGCAAAGAAATTTGATTGGAACATCATGAGAGCTTTGGATGATGGCATGAACAGTTTACAGAAGAAGATATTCCAGGACAAAGAAAAGAAATTAGATAGGTATCGGAAACATCCTAAGTATAGGGAATCACAATAGTTCCCAATACTTCTTCAAGGCATCCTTAGCTTCCAAAATCTCTTCCTTTCCTTTTTGTTCCGTATCACTCACCCTCGTATATTCTAGTGAGACCTCTTTACCACTTTCTGATGCCACTAAGCCGGCAACTATCTCTGAGAGACATTCTAGATGGTATCCTCCTTCGAGCATGTATGATACAGAACCGTTACACAACTCCTTTGACAGTGCTGTGATCCTTTCAGCCGTCCTGATGTAACATTGACTGGAATACGTCAGTCCCGTAAGTTGGTCAGCGTAATGTCCGTCAGTTCCAAAAGATACGATCATAGTTTTAGGCTGGTACTGTACCAATATAGGTTTCATTATCTCGGTCCAAGCTAAATCCAAGGTAGAATCTCCTCGTCCCGTTTTTAAAGGTATATTCACATTGTAGCCCTCGCCAGGTCCCTGGCCAACAGCCACCGATTCCCCGGTTCCTGGATATATCCCATGATGATGAGCTGAGATATAGAGAACGTTAGGATCGGAGTAAAATATATCACTAGTGCCATTACCGTGATGCGCGTCTAGATCGATTATGGCAACTCCTCCAGTGTTTACGTGATTTGCAGCGATCGCAGCGTTGTTTAAGTAACAAAATCCTCCACCATAATCCTTACCTGCATGATGGCCTGGAGGTCTGAGAATTCCAAGGGTCCTTTCACCGTCGAGTGCTTTTTTGATCCCTTCTAACGCTCCACCCGCTGCTAGCTTAGCTATCTCATAAGTATCTTCGTCGAGATAGGTGTCACCCCCGTCGATGTATTGTCCATAACTATTCTCCAAGGTGTCAAGATATCTTGGTGTGTGTGTTTTTTCTAAAATACCCCTTTCAGCAGATTCTGGAATCAAAATTTTCTCTGTCAACTCTTCTTTCTCCAGCCGATTCAATATCGATCTCAACCTGTCTGGTGATTCTGGATGAGTACCGAATTGTCTATGTTCTAAATATTTCGGATGGAATATTATGTCCATGTTTCGTTTAGATAAGCGAAATTATTTAAACGTTGACGTAAAATCTGACACGAATAAAATGAAGTACGCTGCTCTTTTCTCAGGAGGGAAGGATTCCGCCCTTGCTCTATGGAAAGCCCAGAGGGAAGGTTTGGATGTACAGGATTTAGTAACCGTGTATCCAGAAAGAGACGACTCCTACATGTTCCATAAACCGAACTTAGATTTTGTCCCGGATATCGCTGAATCATTGGGTATAGAGTTGGTTAAGGTTGAAACAGAAGGGGAAAAAGAGAAAGAGATGGAAGATCTGAAAAAGGGTTTAGAGGGGTTGGAAATCGGTGGTATCATCACCGGTGCTGTGGCATCTTCTTATCAATATGAAAGACTGAAAAAACTTTCTTCTCAGTTAGGGCTAGAACTTTACGCACCTTTATGGGGGATGGATCAAGAAAATTTACTAAATGAATTATTAGAAGATGACTTTGAAGTGATCATCGTGAGCGTAGCTGCCATGGGTTTAGATGAAGAGTGGTTGGGTCGAAGGATCGATAAGGATTGTGTTAAAGGTTTTAAGGTGTTGAAACAAAAATACGGAATTAACGTTGCGGGAGAAGGTGGGGAATACGAGAGTTTAGTACTCGATGCGCCGAATTACAAGTGGGGGTTTGAAGTGGTTGAAGGTAATATAAGATGGGACGGTCATCGTGGTGAATACGAAATTAAAAGAATAAAGAAAAGAGATTGAGAAAAAAGGTATGTTTTTTTAGACTTGTCTATCCCTTTCTAAAACTGCGGACATACTCATTGAAGCAAAGCCAGGCGCATCTTGTCCTTCATCTTTTTCGAACTTTTCTTTCCCAGTTTCATAGAGATATTTTTCAGCTTTTAAACTCTCGTAATGCCCTTTTTCCATCAAAGCGATATATTTGAAAAGTGTGCGGTATTTTTCATTTCGTTTAGAAAGATAACTATAAAGTTCATATGCATCATCTTCTGCTTTCATAGCACGGTCTACGGCCTCTATCAGATTCCTAACTGTCTTTATCTCTTTTACGAAGGTACCTTCATGTGGAGGAAGGCCTTCTGCATCAGGAACTACATACTCTCTATCACCGTATTCCATCTCATGTAGTTTTAAAAGTTCTTCCTTGTGTCTTTTTTCGTCCATTGCTAAGCTCTCGAATTTTTCGGATGCTAAACCTTCTAACTTTTTAGAAAGGGCCATATAAGCATCATGTGCTGCCTGTTCACCTCTTATAGAGTATCCCAATAGCTCTTTGAAACTCACTTCTTCTATTTTATCATACATCCTGATCACTCTAAACATTTGAAGAATTCGCTGTTATTAAGTTTTTCTACAATGATTTCACACAACCTATAAATAATACAGCTAACATTTGCATTACGGTGCAAATATGCGGGAAATCACTAATTATGCTATAAAAAAGTTAGAGGACTCGGATATCCAATACGGTGACATCAGATTTTCAGACATCTTAACACAATCGATACAGGTGAGGAACGGTTCTGTTGAAACTATAAAAGACAATACCAGTAAGGGATTCGGTATAAGAATAATAGACAAAGGATGGGGCTTTGCTTCATCATCTGTCTTGACCAAAAAGGGTATCGACGAGACCATCAAAAGAGCTATGAAGATCGCTAAGGCTTCGGGTAAAACTTCCGATGGAGTGGATTTGAAGGAAGTAGAGATATATCAGGACAAGTATGTAAATGATTACAAGAAGGATCCTTTTGAAGTGGATCTAGATGAGAAGATCGAGTATCTAGTAGATGTGAACGAGTGTCTCGATATCGATGATCAAATTAACGTACGAACATCCAATTTTAAGGCTTGGAGATTCTTGAAAGAGTTCGCCAGCACGGAAGGTGCAAGGATAGAACAGGAATTGGTTCAATGTGGAGGTGGTTTGGGTGTGACCGTTTCTGACGGAGAAGACGTTCAAACTCGAAGTTATCCCAATTCCTTTGGAGGAGATTACAGTTCAAGAGGATACGAATTCTTCGAAGGAATGGATCTTTTGGGTAATGCAGAGAAAACAGCTCAAGAAGGGGTTGACCTTTTGAAAGCTGAACAGTGTCCTGAAGGGAAGATGGATATCATTTTGAACACGAATCAACTCGCTCTACAGGTACACGAAAGCTGTGGACATCCAACTGAGTTAGACAGGGCTCTTGGAACCGAAGCAAGTTACGCAGGTACTAGTTTCATGACACCTGACAAATTAGGTAAGCTCAGATACGGTTCTGATATAGTTCACCTTACATCCGACGCAACGGCAGAAGGAGGATTAGGAACGTTCGGTTACGACGATGAAGGAGTGAAAGCCAAGAAAGTAGATCTTGTGAAAGACGGTATGTTCGTGGGTTACCAGGCATCTAGAGAGGATGCGGCTCAGGTAGATGTAGAAGTGAGTGGAAGTATGCGGGCCGACGGTTGGAGTAACTTACCACTGGTCAGGATGACTAATATCAATTTAGAACCCGGTGATTGGTCCCGGAAAGAGATAATCGAAGAAACTGATAAAGGTATCATCTTTGATGGAATCAAAAGCTGGAGTATTGATGATAAGAGGTTGAACTTCATGTTCGGAACTGAAGCCGGTTATCTAGTTGAAGACGGAGAAGTCAAGAAGTTAATCAAGAACCCCACCTATACAGGAATCACTTACGAATTCTGGAGAAGATGCAACGCCATATCTGGGAAAGATGATTGGAAACTCCACGGAGTCCCGAACTGCGGAAAAGGAGAACCACCTCAAGTTATGAGGGTCGGTCACGGTGTTGCGCCGGCTCGATTTGAAGACGTTACCGTGGGGGTGGGAAAATGGTAAGCAAAGATTTAGAGCGTTCCGCTCAGAATGTACTGGATAATGTCAAAGTCGATGAAGTCGAGGTGTTGATACACAGAAAAGACAAGGCTTTGACGAGATACGCCAATTCTAAGATCCACCAGAATGTTGGACAGAAAGATTTCGACGTTTCCATAAGAGCGATTCTAGGTAAGAAAGTTGGATCCGTTTCCACAAATTCAGTTGATGAAAAATCCCTCGTGGAAGCTTTACGGAGAGCTGAGAACATAGCCAAGCATCAGAAAGAGGATCCTGATTTTATAGGACTCCCAGAACCTAAAGAGGACCGTGCTGGTAAAGGGAATTATTTCAAAGAAACCGCCAAATACACTCCGGATGAACGGGCTGAGAAAGTCAAAGAGATCATAGAGTATGCTAGTGGTAAAGGTGTTGACCGGATGTACGGAGCTTTTGAGACGGAAACCATCGAAGTACTTGTTGCAAATACTAACGGGATAATGAAGAGCAGCAGGATGAGTAAGGCCAATTTGACCGCTACCGCTATAGCAGACTGGGATAACGACCAAGGATTCGGTTGGAGTGAACAGTGCTCCGCTAACGTGAAAGATATCGATCACATGAACGTTGCTAAGACCGCTGTTGATAAAGGTCTGAACAATATGGATACAGAGAGCATCGAGCCTGGGGAGTATACCGTTGTGTTGGAACCTTTAGCTGTTAACACCATGCTCATGTACCTTGCCATGATGGGTATGAGCGCTAAGAAAGTTCAGGAGAAAAGAAGCTTCATGAACGGTAAATTTGGTGAACAGATCATGGACGAGCGGGTAAACATATTCGACGATGCTATGGACGACGAAATGATAGGTTTCCCATTCGACTACGAAGGAGTACCTAAACAGAGGGTAGATATGGTCAAGAGCGGAATTGCCAACGAAGTCGTTTACGACTCTTATACCGCTGGAAGAGACGAAGAGGATAAGGAATCTACGGGACACGCTTTACCGATGCCGAACTCCATGAGTCCCATGCCTCTAAATCTGATGATGGATACGGGAGATGCCAGTGCTCAGGAGATGATCGAAGATACTGAGAAAGGAATACTGGTAACTAGATTCAATTACTGCAGACCGGTACATCCGGTAAAAGGTATATTGACCGGACTAACTAGAGATGGGACCTGGAGGATCGAAGACGGTGAGGTTACACAACCGTTGAAGAATCTTAGGTTCACACAGAATCTACTTGACGCTTTCAGTAACGTTGAATTGATAGGTGACGAACGGGTACTGTTCTCACTGGGCTACTATCCAGGTTATACTAGTGTTCCAGCCATGAAGATACCCGAATTCAACTTCACTGGAACGACGGAATTCTAAAAAACTCTTTTTTCTTTTTTTGATATATTTTGAAATATTTGACAATATATAGCCATAGAAAAGGAATTTTGACATCCTAACACGATCGTTATTTTATCCTGATGTTGAAGTTCTTGTGGAAAAAGCTTTCAACAGGTAGATGAGATATTGAGTTATATGCAATAAGTGAGCTGATGGGAAACTCCAATGATCTACCAAGTTTGATTACTTGATTTAGCGACTCTTATAACTGGGAATACATATGAGATCATAATTCTGATTACAGAACAAGTCATTAAACTAGTATATATTTGCCAGGATAGTAACTTATAAAAACGATAATAAATTTATAGGTCATAGCATAAAAAAGTGAAAATCATGGTAACTGATAGAAGGTATAAGTTGTTAGCTGACTTTGAAAAGGTGTGTCAGTTTTTAGATGATAACTATAATTTGGAAACGTTGAACAGTTATTTATTACGACCGTTTTTTGAATATGCTCATACACATCCATATTTTAACCATCAGTCTACTCCTCGTTTTGGCCTGTGGGAGGATGGGGGGAAACTTGTTGGTTTAGCATGTTATGAGATGGATCTAGGAGAATGTTTTTTAAGTGTAAGAGAAGGTTATGATCACTTGTTATATGATATGCTTGAATATGTAGAAAAAGAATTGGTAGCTATATCTGATGATAAAAGAATTCTAAGTGTTTGGATCACAGATAAGGAGAAAGTAAAAAGTCAACTTTTACGAAAGAAAGGATATAAAAAGGTATACACAGAACCGATAACGATTTTTTCGTATGATAAGGACTTCGTTGAAGTTGACCTGCTAGAGGGGTATTCTCTATATTCATTAAAAGAGGAAAATGATATAAAAAAGATACATGCATGTCTTTGGAAAGGTTTTGATCACGGACCGGATCCAGATGATGATCATGAGGGAAGATTGTTTATGCAAAGTGGTCCCAATTTTCGAAAAGATCTAACTATGATAATTAAAGCCCCTAACGGAGACTATGCGTGTTATGCGGGGATGTGGTTTGATGATCAGAATAAATATGCTTATACAGAACCTTTAGCAACTGTGCCTGAGCATAGAGGGAAAGGTCTGGCAACGATCGCACTTATCGAAGCAATGAAAAAGACTAAAGAACTAGGTGCGAAATATTGTTTTGGCGGAGTTCCGGATTTCTATAAATCAATCGGCTTTGAGACGATATGTTTCAGAGAGGAATGGAAGAAAAAATTGGATTAATATTTTCGATAGTTTTTAGTGTCTTCAAGTGACACGAATCATGACTTTATATAACACGAGGATTCCGCTCCGTTACACCCAAATTCATGAATTTTGTAAATACCAGGAACGTTAGGTGAAATAATCTGGAAAACCTGTGGTTGTGTATATCCAGCAGAACATTTACCCAAAACGTTTATAATGAAGTTTCTGTAATACTATAGTGTTTCTATGGCTTCAATAAACGTAAAAGTCCCTAACGGGATGAAGAAGGAAATAGATCATTTCCTCGAAACGCATCCATATTACCTAAACAAAAGTGAGTTGGTTAGAGATGCATTACGCCATATAATGCATGAAGAGCAGAAACTATCAGCAGAAACTTTGAGAGTTATCGAAGAGAGAAAGGAACAAGTGGAAAAGGATGAAGATTCTACTCTTTCTGAGGTGAGGGAAGAGTTAGATGGTTGAGGTCAAGTTTACTGACCCTGCTAAGGATCAACTGACTAAATTAGAGAAAGGGGTTAGGTTGAGGATATATGATAAGTTGTAAGAGGTTAAAGATTGGCCAGATCATTTTTCATGAGCTCATGAGTGAAATGAAAATAAGCGGAATCTTTACAGATTGCGTGGTATTTTTTGACTAAATTGAAGGGTTATCCATACTATAAACTAAGAGTTGGCGATTATATAATTATCATCAATTGGAAGAAGGAACGAGAACAACTGTGGGTTATTGCTGCTGGACATCGTAAGAACATCTACGAGAAAGAATTGTAAACCACCACTGGAGATAATTTCAGTGACCTCCTCACCCACCTGATTTACATCAGGAAGGTGCTTCCTTCCATTTATCCGTGTCTACTGGAATTCTACACTAGGCAGATAGTATGAGCGGAGTAATATCATGAGAGTAAGCAATTAATATTAAAACAAGACGAAGTTATAGAATCTGGAGATCAATAATGATAAAAAGAAAAAGGGTGATCTAATGAAGATTGCTACATTCAATATCTGGAACTCTGATCGTGGTATGCCATCAAGAGAGCAACAGATCATCGATGAAATTAAAACGGTTAACGCTGATATAATCTGTTTACAGGAAGTAAAAGAAGAGATTTATAACAGGATAAAAAGTGAAATCAGTGAGTACAAATACGACTATTACCATACTTTTGATAACGAATATGAGGGTCTAGTAGTATTAAGCAAGTACCCGATATTGAAAAAGAGACATATGAAATGTGCAATTTTAATCACATGTGAATATGAAAA
>JAFDTG010000017.1 GCA_019594235.1 Candidatus Saliniplasma halalkaliphilum
ATAAAAGTCCAAAATGTCTGATCTGTTCTTTATGAATCTATAACCCCTTTCTAACCTCTCTGGGTTTTCTCGACTTACCATAGAAGCACGATGAATACTATGTATTTTGTTGTAAAGTAAAATTCCTTTTTTATTAGATAAAAATCTCAGGAGTAACACCTCTTTTTTAATACTGAAACACAGCAAATCAATCGTAAAACCAGAATATTGGAATTCATTATCATGTTCAATGCCTTCTATAATTTATATCTTTTACTGATATGAATCGATCTATCTCTTACCGAGAAATTTAATCTTTTTGATATAATTATTTATTCTTTTTTCTGTAAAAGCTATCAATGGTCTAAATATCGGTAAATCATCCTTGAAAAGTTGTATACTTTCTAATGTGTCACCTAAAACTATCCCTTGAATCCCATCAGGTAGGTCCAAATTCAGAAATTCGCTTTTTTCTCCTTCACCAAGTATCTTTAGATTGGGGTCCCATCTATCTAATTTTTCAACCCAATCTGTTTCGGGTTCATGATAAATATATGCTCTTGCTCCACGTTTCATAATCAGCCAAGCAGCTAAAAAATCATTTTTATCGTCGATATAAGAAGCCACCTTACCTTGACTGCTTAAAGGCAAACCTCCAGGCCCCTCGTGAAATTCACTGAAGATATATGCTTTATCGTTTCGTATCTCAAGATAAATCTCGTTTTCAGGATCATCTAAATCTACATCTAGATCTGGGTTCTCATCTAATATGGCAGAGCCTACTTCCCCAGCAGCTTCAGGACTTGTATAATCGTGCTCACCGATCCTTCTAGCTCTTACAGCAAAAGTACCCGATAAGTTTGATGCAAATGTTTTTGATTCTTCTTTCATAGACGATATTTTACTTGTCGTTTCAATCACTGGACTATAAGAAACTATGCCAAATGTACGAGATAAAAGATATGCATCATTTTTATCGATAAAAACAAAAATTCTCCCCCTTTCTCTTTCGATAAAAATCTCTTTTTTATATTTCAAAAAAGTTCTCTCTATGTTCTGTATAAGTATGTCGACAAAATTTCGTCTAATATTTTCAGATTTTGTCCCGATTTCCCCATATCTCAATAGATATTGCTGCATTTATCCTCACTTACCATCTTTCATAATGGGTTATCTCTTCATAGTTCATTTTAGAAGGTTTTTTAGGTGACTTTGCAGGGTAACCGATTGGAATAATTGCCACCGGTCTTACATCTTTAGGTATTTTTAATTGTTTAGAAACTTCTTCTTCATTAAAAGCCCCTACCCATACGGAAGCATATCCTTTATCCACTATTGCTAAAAGCATGTTTTCAACTGCTGCCGTTGCATCCTGGATAGAATATAGATTCCTACCTCGATCACCGTATTTACTTTCTGACCGTTTCTTATTGGCACAAACAACCACGACCCAAGGAACTTCAGCTATGAATTTTTGACCATATGCATTTTCAGATAGTTTCTTTTTCTCATCTTCGTCACTAACAACTATAAAATCTCTTGCCTGGAGATTTCCAGCAGACGGAGCCATGTGTCCTATCTCGATTATCTCTTTAATCTCTTTCTCGGGGATACTTTTATCTTTGAACTTTCTTACGCTTCTTCTTTTCCTGATTACTTCTTTAAATTCCATTTGCTCACCCTATCTGTTAGGTCTGCCATCCATTTCCCATAAAATCTGCACTGTTTTGATTCTCTTTCATCGGGTTCACCGATTACAACCGGCCCATAATGGTCACCTTTAGGCATACCTTTGATTATCATCCCATGGATCAATAAAGATTCTAAGATCGCCATCAACGCTGTTTCGTTACCTCCTGCAGGATTAGCACTAGAAGTAAATGCTCCGCCTACCATCCATTCTAATTTACCATGATGAACGATACTTTCATCGATGAATTTTTTGATTTCGGCTGATGGAAGCCCATAATATGTGGGAGAACCCAATATTAGACCGTCATACACCTTTAAATCTTGAACATCGACTTCATGCACTTTCTTTAGCTCTCCAGTAACGTCTGAGTCACTTTCTTTGATTCCGTTTATGAGCTCTTGTGCCATATTTTCGGTGGTTCCGGATTTTGAGAAATAACAAACTAAGATATTAACCATGGTATCATTACCAAATAAACAACTTATATTAAAATATCTTTGCAAAGAAATTTTGGATGAAAAATTATTTATTCATCATTTCAAGCTTACTTATGTATATGTCAAATATAACATGTAAAGTCATTTTGGAGTATGATGATCAAAAACGTGCAGAAGTAATAGCCTCTTCAGTATCTCCAGACAATGATAATTATATTGAATTAAAAGTGAAGGGATCAAAAATAGAATGTTTTGCTGAAGCTGAAACACCAAAAAAATTACTACATACCCTAGATGATTTTTTAGCCTGTGTAACAATAGCAGAAGAGAACCTTTAATCTAGTTATTTTTACCGCGATTCAAATAACGTACTATATAGCCAGCAATCTTGTTTCTCATCATATTTGATTCTACATCGGTGAGTTCATCTACCTTTTGCTTGTTATGCTCATAATCGTCAGCATCGAATTCTTCTGGAAATCGGTCAACGAGCTCGATTGCCACTCTTTTTATGTATGTAGGTCTTATATTGCCCATATTAAATTCCTCATTGCGGTTTTGAGCGAAGAGACTACTTCAAGCATATAAAGGTTATCCTTATGTCGATTAGATTTGGACTGATTTATCTCATTTATCCCACAAATGTAGGTCTTTTTGACAACATCATAGGGAGTGGTAATCCTCTAAATGGCATATCACCCTGGTTATTCTCTAGTTCCTCTTTCAGTTCCTTTAAGGTCATAGTTCTCTGTTTTTCTTCTCCACGTATTCTCACAGATAACTCTTCATTTTCGATCTCCCTAGAACCTATCACAACAACATATGGTATCCACTCTTTTTCCGCATCCCTAATCTTCTTCCCAACGGTCCTATCAGTATCATCGATGTCCACTCTAACTCCATCGAATTCATCTGATAGTTTCTTGACATAATCCAACTGGTCATCAGATATAGGCAGTAATCGTAGCTGTGTAGGTGATAGCCAGTATGGGAAACTTGGTTTTTCTCCTCTAGATTCGACTTCTCCAGCCATCTCAAGTAAAGTGAACATAACCCGTTCTATAGCACCACTCGGTGAAAGATGTAATATGTAAGGATTTTTCTTTTTACCATCTTCATCTACATATTCGATACCGTATCTTTCTCCATTTTCAACATCGATTTGATCTGTAACGAGTGCACTAGCTCTACCAAGCGGATCTAGATAATTGAATTCATATTTCAATACGAAGTAAAAGAACCGCTCATCCCATATCTCCATCAAAGCAGGTTTACCGTAAGTCTGTACTAACTTATCGAGGTGTTCTTTTTGCTCATCATAAAAGTCTTTAGTACATCTTAGGACAATTTCTAAATCATCAGGGACATCGATACCGATCTTATCAACTACTGACATGGCAAGATCCATCCTGGTAATCATCTCTTCCTTTGCCTGTTCCATACCTTCACAGAGTGCATGGGAATCAGGCATGGTAAAGGATCTTAATCTTCTTAGACCAGTTAGTTCACCTCGTTGTTCAACCCTAAATGAATATCGGGTTAATTCATACAACCGTACAGGTAAATTTCGGTAAGACATGGTCATATCGTGACCCATCAGAAATTGGCCAAAACAGGCAGCAAATCTTAAAAACACTTCTTTATCTGGTGTATTTATAGTATACTGACGAGCAGGGAATCGATCAAGATAACTCTTCAAGGTTGGATGTTCCATATCATACATTATTGGAGATTCTATCTCCATCGCACCGTATTCCCTAGTTCTTTGACTAACAAACTCTTCGAGAAGTCCTTTCATCATCCTTCCTTTTGGATAATATCTTAAATTCCCAGGATCTGAACCAGGTTCATAATCCACCAGTTCATGCTTCTGCATGAGTCTTATATGAGATGATTCTTCTCCACCTTTTTCCTTTTGGCCTGCTTCATAAATTACAAAATCTTTTAACTCATCATTTCTAGTGAAGTCATATCCACTCACTTTATCGCCATCGATGTTGAGTTCATAAAACTCTCCATCTACATCTAGGATACCCCATGTAGACTCCATCTCTTCTTCAGCTTCTAATGCTTTAGAGACTACTTCTTCACTTTCATCTTCGGGTATGATTTCTTTGGAAAGTTCTGATAGGGGATGGCCTTTACAACTTAATTTGAATGATTTATACCATCCGAAAGGAGAACGATGAACGGTATATTTTTCTGACAATGAATCTTCTAGCCCATCTAATACCTTCACCGCTGTATCTGGATTGGATAGCTCTGAACTAAGATGAGCATAAGGATAGATCATTATCTTTTCAACGCCCAACTGTTCAACTGTGTTTTCAATCTCCTTGACACCCTGTCGGATGATATCGTCTTCATTACCCTGGTCCCTTTTCTCAACTGCTGTAAAAACGGATAAACATTCATCCATTCGACCTTTTTTCATGTCTTCGCTTATCTTTTCAGCTACGGGTGTATCCTTCTTTACTTCATATTCCAAATAGTCCGAGTGTATTAACAAAATCTTCATCGAATCACCTTCATATATATATCAAAATCCATGGGATTACATACTCCATCATTATTATTCCTGATAGCAATCCTGCTATAAAAAATACAAGTGCTATTTTATATTTACCCGGTTTTTTTCTCTCAGGTTTGTGAACTATTTTATTTAATCTTTCATTCCATCCCGTAATACTGAAAAATTCATCTATCTTCTTCATTCTCTTGACCCTCTTTTGATTCTTCACTCTTTGCTAATTTTATTAAACCACTGCAGCTCTCACATGCTCGTAAATCTTTATCCCAACAATTTTCTTTACATATCCATCTACCACAGAATCCACATTGTGTGATCTCTTTTTTCTTGAAATCACCCTGGCATAAATCACATATGAATTTGTCCATAGAGTAAATATCTTCCTCAGGCTTCTCTCCCTGTTCCCTGATCTTTGTTACAGTTTTCATAACTCTATCGAAGGCATCCTTTGAACGCATGAAATGTTATAAATGTGGGAAGATTAAAATCTTTTGATGTTTCTTACCAGTTTTCCCTTAATATTAAGTATATGGTAACACTAGAATACATCAATGTGCGCGTATAAACGTAAAGACGGTTATTATCACAAAGCCAAAAAAGAAGGATATCGGTCAAGGGCAATCTACAAGTTAAAACAGATAGATGAAAAATTTTACATCTTTAACCCTGGAGATATAGTCGTAGACTTGGGTGCAGCACCCGGCAGTTGGAGCGAGTATGCTGTTGAGGTTGTTGGAGAGGATAATGTGATCGCCATAGATCTTGAAAGGATGAGAGACATCGAAGGGGTATCGACATATCAAGGTGATCTCACAGATGATGAAGTACTCAACCGATTATCAATTATTGCTGGTGACGTAGATGTTGTTATTTCAGATATGGCTCCAAATATAAGTGGGAACTACTCATTGGACCATGCACGATCCGTTTACCTATCTCAAAGAGCCTTGAAATTCTGCGACATGTCTTTAAATAACGGGGGGAACTTCGTTGTGAAAATCTTTCAAGGGGAGGATTTTAAAAACTTCCTTGAGGATGTTAAGTCTCAGTTTTCATTCGTTAAAGCACATTCACCTAGGGCTTCACGAGAGTCTAGTTCTGAAATGTACATCATCGGGAAAGGATTCAAAGGGAAAAATTAAGAATTTCTATTCAATTTTTATTAATACCCCGTTAAACTCTAAAATTAAAAAAATATTAATAATGGCTGTAGGTATATTACATATGTTAACTATGAAAACATACCTGAAATTAATATTCAACAGCAACGGTGGAAAACCTTCTGATATAGTAGATATACTGTATGGTCTAGGTTTTGAACCTCAAAAAGGTGAATATGACATGGTTTACAAATGGAGTGACGGGGCTACAGTCAAAGATGCAATTTGGTTCGCTGATAAAATACATGCGAGCCTTGAAGGTACTGGGGTACAATATTACATTGAAACAACCGAGTAAAATAAAATAGTATTTTCTTTTTTGGTTTAGAGTGAATTCTAGTATTAGAATTATAAATGAATAGAAAAAAGAAAAGGTTTTAGAAACCGTATTGCTCACACTTTTCGTCGATTTCTTTCTGTATCTTTTCAATATGTTCCTCTGTAAGATGTGCAAATCTTCTCTGTTTCTTAAGATATTCCCCTACTGGTTTTCTTTCCTTTGGTTTATGAGTGATATTAAGATCGCATATCTCACCATCTTCGGCTTCCCATAGTACAAAAACACCTGTTTCGACTGCTAACCTAGCAAGTTCTACTGAATCGTTACTAGCGTGTCTCCATCCTGTCGGACATGGAGCAAATACATGTACTAATGCAGGTCCATCGGCATCGAGTGCTTTTCTTACTTTCTTCTTTAAATCTTTGATGTGAGCTATTGTGGCAGTGGCGACATAAGGTATATCGTGGGCGGCAGAAATCCTAGCTAAAGGTTTCTTTGGCCTATCTTCACCAATACTGAATTTACCTGCAGGTGACGTGGTTGTAGAAGCTCCGTAAGGTGTCGAACTGCAGCGCTGTATACCTGTGTTCATATATGCCTCATTATCTAGACATATATGAGTCACATTATGTTTCCTTTCAAACATACCAGAAAGTGCTTGGAAACCTATGTCGAAGGTTCCTCCATCACCGGCAAATGACATTATATTGGTTTCTCCTTTCTTGTCCATTTGTTTCAAAGCTACTTCTATACCAGATGCAACACTAGCAGCATTCTCAAAGGCTGAGTGAATAAGAGGTATCTCCCATGATGTTTGTGGGTAAGCAGTGGTGGTTACTTCCAAACATCCTGTTGCAACGGTTGCAATCGTGTTTGGGCCAGCTTCATTCAAAATAGTCCGCATAGCTATACCTTCACCACATCCAGCACACATTCTATGACCAGATGCAAACATTTCTTTATCTTCTTTTTCAGACATATTGATCACCTCATCACTTTCTCATCCATATTAATCCATTCAACCATCTTATCTACACTGCCTTTTTCGACCGATTTCTTTGTTTTTTTGTACATCTCTTTGAAATTCTTTTTGAATATCTCTCTACCACCCAGACCAACTATGAAGTTCTTCATCAGTGGTTTTTTCTTCTCGTTGATGAATATCCCTGCACTTTCTGCAAAGACTGCTCCTCCAAATCCTGGCGATATATTCCTATCTACAACAGCAAGACCTTTGGCATCTCCTGCGATTTCCTTTAGTAAGTCTCCTGGGAATGGTCTGAAAACTGTTAGTTTAGCTAGTCCTACTTTCTCTCCGTCTTCACGCATCTCATCTACAGCAGCCCTGGCTGTTCCTGTCATTGAGCCCATAGTTAGGAGTATTATCTCTGCATCGTCACATTTGTAAGGAGTGATCCTGTTATACTCTCTTCCAAATTCTTTTTCGAATTCCTCGAAGATCTCATCAATAACCTCTGGTGATTTATCCATTGCTTCAACTTGATCATATTTTAATTCCTGATAATACTCTGGTGTTCCCAGTGATCCAAAAGTCATTGGCTCTTTAGGATCGAGTTTACCATGAGGTGGTTCATATGGTGGTAAAAATTCGTCAACATCTTCCTGAGCGGGTACTTTTACACCCTCTACAGTGTGAGTTAACACAAATCCATCTATGCCGACCATGGCTGGAAGCAATACTCTCTCGTCTTCAGCTATCTTGAAGGCCAAAATCATCAAGTCTAAACCTTCCTGATTTTTTTCGGCATAAAACTGTAACCATCCGGAATCTCTTGAAGCGATAGTGTCTTGATGATCCGCCCAGATGTTGATTGGTGCTGAAAGAGCTCTGTTTCCTACAGCCATAACAATCGGTAACCTCATACCAGATGCAATAAATAACATCTCATGCATCAGTGCTATACCCTGTGACGCTGATGCAGTACATGTTCTAGCACCAATAGAAGATGCACCTATACAGGCACTCATCGCTGAATGTTCACTTTCAACCCTTATCATTGATGCATCCAATTCACCATCTGCTATGTATTCTGAAATCTTTTCAGGGAAAAGCGTGGATGGTGTGATAGGATAAGCAGGTATTACATCGGGCCTACAAAGCTTTGCTCCGAGAGCAGTTGCCATATTTCCTTGAATCGTTAAACCTTTTTGTTCGCCCATATTATCATTTCTCCTCAACTTTCATAACTATCGCCTTAACGGGACATTCTTTAGCACATATCCCACATCCTTTACAGTAATCTAGATCGAATTCGATTGCATCATCAGTCTTTTTAACTGCGCCATCTGGACAATAATCAAAACATTTTAAACACTGTATACATTTTTCTACGTCGACTTCTGGTTTCATAGTTCTCCATCCGCCAGTTTTGTATTCTTTCGAACTTCCCGCATCTTTATTTATTCCGCCTATTGTTATCTTTACTTTTGTCATGTTTACACCCCAACTACATCTTCATAAGCTTCTTCCGCAGCTTTTTTATTCTCATCATGTTTGACTGGTACGTTGTTTTCTATGGCCTTTTTTATGTTATCTAAACTAACATTACCAACCACTCGAGAATAAGCACCTAATATTGCGGTGTTCACAATAGGATTTGTTTCTGTTCCTAATCCATTTTTAACTGCAATATCCGTAGCGTTGACTGTAAAAATCTCTGCATCATCAAAATCGAATTCAGATGGTTTTTTAGCTGTATTCAATATTATCTTACCGCCTTTTTTCAAACCATCAGTGACGTCCACTACATCTAATAAACTCATATCAAGGACTATCACGATATCTGGCTCATATATCTGGGTCTTTATATCTATCTCTTTTTCATCGATCCTGGCAAAAGCCGCAACAGGAGCACCCCTTCTTTCTACACCGAACATAGGGAATGATTGAACATCCTTATCTTCCCTAAAAGCAGCTTCAGCAAGGGTATGAGCAGCAGTGACTGCCCCCTGTCCACCTCTTCCGTGGAATCTGACTTCGTACATTTTTTCTTCACCTTTTATCATGGGACATAAAGCTTTATAATAAATCTTACGATTGAACACCAAGTTCAATTCACGTATGAACCAATCAACTATTACCTTACTTGTATCAAGTATGGTTAGGCTTAAATACAGTCTTTCCCTTTCAAAGCTTGATAAATATGGCTTGGAACTTACCTGATGAACTTTCAAATGTGATAGTAACCGGAAAAAGTGGAGCTGGTAAACAACCTAGGATCGAAGTTTTAGTTGATGAATTTGATCTTGAACAACTTTCAACTGGAAACATTTTTAGAAAATACCTAGGAAAATTCGATAATTTTGATTACGATGATAATTTAGATGAGTTCTGGGATGGAGAAGATTTCATACCTGACAATGAAATTGCAGAAAAACTCGGCACAGAAGATGAATCTGTAATTTTGGGGATGAAAGCCAAATATTTCGTTGAGCAGGGACTTTTCGTACCAGATCGTATTACCAATCAGCTTTTTAAATCCTATTTTGAAGAACGAGGATGCTCTGGACAAGTTCTCGATGGCTATCCAAGGACACTATCCCAATCGAAGTTTCTTCTTGAATTAGTTGAAGAAAAGGATACTGCAATAGATTTCGTTGTATGGGTAGAAAACTCTGATGATTTGATTATTGAGAGAACGACTAAAAGAAGGATATGTCCAGAGTGCGATAAAGTCTATCATTTGAAATACGATCCACCTACTGAAGATAACAAATGTAAAGAATGTGATGTCGAAGTTATTCAACGATCGGATGATACCGAGGGAAAAATAAGATCAAGACTGCAGGAGTTTAAAGACAAAACCATTCCGGCTTTGAAATACCTAAAAGAAAAGGGCATACCGATTGCAAAAGTACCTGGTCATCTAGAAGAATTTACACCAGAAAACGTTAAACGTAGCGTCATGGAAGAAATAGAAAAACTATATTGATCAAAACACTCTACTTTAATTGATACTTCCCGCCTTCGATGCGTATCGTTAATCCTTCAGTAAGTGCTTTTGCTACTTTTTTTCTAGCACTTTTTAGATCATTCCAGAGAGTTTTTCTAGAGATATCCATCTCTCTAGCTGCTTCTTCCTGAGTTAAATTCTTTAAATCTACTAAACGTAGTGTTTCAACTTCTTCAACCCTTAAAACAACTTCTTTAGCTTCTCCTTCAGGTGGTGAGAAACACCGCCTTTTAGGTATTGCACCAACTCTTCGTTCTCCTCTTCTTTTTCTTCGTCTAGGCATTACGATAAAATAATACTGGATTCTATAAATAGCTTTTCCAATTAGCTTGAATTATTATATTTTAAAAAATACTCTAAAAAATAAAGAAAAGGGTTTTATATGGGTCATTTCAGGTAAGGTTTAGTTCATTCTTCGGAAAGTTCTTCTAGCCTGCTTTCAACTTCTTCTAGTTCTCTTTTCAAAGATTCAGAATAATCTTTTAGGTCTTCGATCTCATCTTCTTTATCGTAAGTTCTGTAATAAGGTTCTTCTTGAGCGACTCTAGACATACCGATATTTACTGGTATCATTTCTCGGCCAGGAAAGAATCTTCTTCTGCTACTACCTCTAAAACCTCTAACTAGACCACGACCGATCCCTCTACCGAAACCGCGTGCAAGTCCTCTTCCTGGTCCTTTAGTAAATCCTGGTGTTGAATATCCTGTACAGTGTCCTAGTCCCCTACCTGTCTTCGGGCCCATTCCTTCTGGTCCTGTTCTATCTCCTCTTGGCATATTATCACATTTAGTACTAATATGTGTAGTAATATTTATAGTTATTACACATATGAGTAAGTAAAGTGCGGTTTAGGAGACGTTGGGAACATTGTTTTATAATTCGTCAAATATCTCATCGAAAGCTTCTTCGTGTATATTGTAGTCCTCTTGGCTGTAAAGCACCACCCTGACCAGTTTCGGTAGGTCGTTTTCTTCTAAGAATTCCTTTATCTCTTCCAGGGCGATATAGGTTGCTTCTTTAGTCGGATATCCGAAGGCCCCAGTACTGATAGCTGGGAATGATACACTCTCGATATTATTTGCAGAAGCGATTCCCAAACTGTTCGAGTAACTCTTTCTAAGGTATATCTCATCATCATCCGTACCTGAGAATACCGGACCGACGGTATGGATAACGTGATCAGCCCTGAGATTATATCCTCCGGTCAACTCGGCCTCTCCAGTTTCGCAGTAACCAAATTTTTTGCACTCCTCGTAGAGCTCAGGACCAGCAGTTCTATGTATCGCACCGGCAACACCTCCCCCGGGAGCCAGTCTTTTGTTTGCAGCGTTCACCACTGCTTCTGTTTCCTGCTGAGTTATATCTCCCTCTACGATCTCCAACTTTGAACCGTCTATCTCTATTGATTTCATATTGTGTTAACATAGAATGAACCATCAAATAAAATTTTTCTTTTTGTTGTATATTTACTAACCTTACTTTACTTAACAGGCCTACCTCTCCTGATTACTTCTTCCTCATTCAGCATCTTGGTTTTGGTCCTTTTCGAATCATAGACATTGATGGTATCTAGACCTGTGAAGTACTGCTCTAACCGTTTCAACTCTTCTTGAGAAAGATGCTCTACTGGACATGGTCTTAGAGGAGTGTTCAATTGGATCTCGTCCGGACTTATCTTCCTGGCCAGTTCAGCTATCTCTTCTGCATAATCTTTATTATTTGGTGTGAACATGACCTCCAAAGCAAATTTCCCATTGTATCTTTCTGAGAATTTCTTATATCCCGAAATTATCTCATCGAACTCTATACCTTCCGCGGGTCGACTCACTTTCTTAAAAATCTCTTCATTCGGTGCATCCAGTTCAGCGATCACGTAATCCAATTTCATAAGAGCTTCTCTCACTTCTTCTACATTAAAAAATGACCCGTTCGTCAGTATGGCTAGTGGTTTATCTGTTATCTCTTTCACCGCATCGACAGCCTCGGGAAAATTCAACGCAAGAGTCGGCTCTCCAGTACCTGAAAAAGTCAGATAATCCACGTTCTCACCGACATCCCTCAGCCCCTCCTCGACCTCTTTCCCCCACTCTTCCAGATCTACAAATTCTCTCCTCTCAGAAGTTATCTCATTGATATTCTGGATCTGACAGTATTCGCAGTCGAAGGAACAGGTCCTGCCCTCAGTACTGATCAAGTCCACACCGAAGGAACGTTTCAATCGCCATGAATTGAGCGGGCCGTAAACATATTTCATATTTACAGATAAAAGAAAGTATAACAAAAAGTTTTTGAAAAGGGTTTTAGGAGACCTGTGGTGCTTCGTCCTCACTTTTTCCTTTGAATTCAATTTCGATCTCCAGTTCTCTTTCACCATATCCTTCGAAGTCGATCTCTAGTTCTATAGGTTCTCTGAATTTGAATGGTATTTCCCATTCAGCAGTTTTGACGGTTACTTCATCGCCCTTCTTCATTTGTTCACCAAGAGCGATTAAGAAATCAGCCATCTGGTTTCTATCAAGATAAAATTCATGTTCCAGATCTCCTTCGGTTATTACTTTATTTTGACTTTTTTCTTCTGTGGGTATTTCTGCCATTTTTACCACCGAAATCAAAAAATACATGATTGCATATAAGATTACTTAGGAAATTTATACTTGTAAGGTGAGAAAATGGATGGATTGGATATATTGGGATCTAAAACTCGCTTAAAGATACTACATTTACTCAGTGAACGTGAAATGTATGTTTCGGAATTAATGGAAAAGGCAGGCATGGATGGTAAAACCGCAAAACATCATTTAAATCTGTTAGAGAACGCCGGTATTATCTCATCAGAAACGAGAGGTAGGAGAAAATACTATAATCTTGATAAAGAAGTATTATTGAGGATATCACCATCTCCCAACAGGAGATATGTGGTTCAATTCCAAGATATATGAAGGTACATATTCATAAAGGTGCGAATTCAGCCTTGAAATGTCCTAACAGCTTTGGTGCATATGTCCTTTTTAGACCTTTTATGGTTTCTCGATTCTCATATAATCTTATAACCGACTCAGCAACATAATTCAATTGATTTAACGTATAAACCCTTCTAGGTATGGCTAACCTCATAGTTTCCATCTCGGCAGGGATTATATTACCTTCTTTATCTAGCTCTCCAAATGCACTTGTTCCCAACTCCACTCCGCGAATACCTGACTCTATGTAAAGTTGAACTGTAAGTGCCTGTGCAGGGAACTGTTCTTGAGGTACATTTGGGAGGAATGATTTTGCATCTATGAAAACTGCATGTCCTCCAGCGGGTTTGATTATAGGAACATCTGCTTCGATTAATCTATCTGCTAAAAATTGAACCTGTTGATGTCGATACCTTTGATACTCGTATGTAGTTGCTTCTTCTATACCTTTAGCCATGGCAGATAGTTCTCTACAGGCCATTCCTCCATAGGTTGGAAAACCTTCTATAATGATACCTAAATTTTCGCATCTTTCCTGTAAATCTTCATCTCTAACACCGATCAACCCACCGATGTTTACTAAACCCTCTTTTTTAGCACTAAAAGTGAAACCATCGGCGTAGGAGAACAATTCTTTGACTATTTCTCTTATGGATTTATCACTGTAGCCTTTTTCTCTTTCTTTTATGAAATATGCATTTTCAGCGAACCTACATGCATCTAAGAAAAGTGGTAGATCATACTCATGTGCAATTTCCGATACATCCCTAATATTATCCATAGATACAGGTTGTCCACCTCCAGTATTATTCGTGACAGTCAACATAATTACAGGTATTTTATCAGCACCTTTTTCTTCGATGAATTCACGTAGTTTTATAGTATCTAAATTACCCTTAAAATCCACTTTTTTATCTATATCATAAGCTTCGTCCCTGACTAAGTTCACCGGTGTTCCGCCCTTATGTTTTACGTTAGCTTTAGTGGTATCAAAATGCATGTTATTAGGTACAAAATCCCCGTCATTTACCAATACTGAAAATAAAATATTCTCTGCTGCTCTCCCCTGATGGACTGGAACAAATTTATCAAAACCAAATATCTCTTTAACTGTCTCTTCTAAAAGATAATAGGAATCACTACCAGCATAGGCTTGTTCCGTTTTGAACATCTCGCTCCATTGTTCATCACTCATAGAAGAAGTACCAGAATCTGTGAGTAAATCAATGTAAACATCAGATGATCTAAGCTTAAAAACATTAAAGCCTGCATCTATTATTTTCTTTCTTCTCTCCTCTTTATCTAATTTCTTTAATGGTTCTACCATCTTGATTTTGAAGGGCTCCGGTTCGTTCATAGTCTCACAAAAAGTAATGAAAACAACTATAATTAATTTTACCTAAAGTGAAACATGTATTTTTCTAACCTAAATTATAAATCACTCTTCCTGTCTTTTATAACCGGATGAAAAGACGTACAAAGATAGACCGTCTTAGAGAAATAGCTAAGATCCTACTAGAACATGGTCTCATCGACTTTATAGAAGAATTGGGGCTTGCTAGTTTCATCTCTAAAAAGAGGTTAGAAGAATCTCTTGAAGAAAAGATGAAAGAAACAAAAGCTGAGGATATAAGAGGACTTTTTGAAGATCTTGGACCTACCTTCATAAAATTAGGGCAATTTCTGGCTACGAGGCCAGACTTGGTTCCGCCACAATTTGCTAACGAATTGAATGAACTGCATGAGGAAGCGACACCGTTTTCTCCAGAAGTGGCAAAAAAGATTATTGAAAAAGAATTAGGGAGCAATCTTTGCGATATTTTTGAGGACTTTTATAATTACCCTCTTGGTGCAGCTTCTATTGGACAGGTTCATGAGGCAACTCTTAAAACCGGTGAAGAAGTCGTTGTGAAGGTTCAAAGACCGGATATTAGAATAATGGTCCAGGCTGACATGGAATTGATTAAAAAGTTAGCTAAATTGATAGAGAGGCATATTCCACAAAGCGAAATGTACCATCCTGAAGAAACTATGAATGAGTTCCAAAAGATGCTTGAGAAGGAGATGGATTTTACAACAGAAGCAAGAAATGCACAAAAATTTTATGATGCATTCGAGGAGGATGACGACCTTAAAATTCCAAAAGTTTATTGGGAATATGTAACTAAAAAAGTGCTAGTTCTAGAAAATATAAAAGGTAAAAGTATAACAAAAGCTATTCATGGGGATTATCCGAAAGAGCTTAAGAAAAAATTAGCAACTGAAATGGCTAGAGCTATGTTGAAACAATTTTTTATTCATGGTGTTTTTCACGCAGATCCATCTCCAGGAAATATCTTTTTCAAAGAAGATGGAACTTTAACATTAATCGACTTTGGAGCAATAGGAAGACTTTCTGATGAACGCAGAAAAAAATTAATCGATATGTTCATAGCCATGGCTAGAAACGACACAAAAAAGATCATGGATATTTTATTGGATATAGGAACGGCTCACGGTAAAATAGAAAAGAATGAATTAGAATGGGATATAGAAGATGTATTAGAGCTCTATAAAAGAAAAAGGGATATTTCGTTCCTAGAGGGAGCTAATGAAGAGATAATGAACATTGCATTAAAACATAATATCACATTACCTCCAAACTTCTTATTGATGGAAAGAGCATTGGTAGCTACTGAGGGAGTGTGCAGTGCTTTAGACCCTGAATTCGACTTCTTTGAAGCTTCAAAGCCAGTAATTAAAGAGATTATTAAACAAAGATATGGTCCAAAAGCACAAATAGATAAATTATTAGGAACTGCAAAAGGATTTCATGAATTATTCTCTAAATTACCAGACCGGATGAACAATATTTTGGAAAGGATAGAGAACGAGGAATTATCTGTAGCTATAGAACATAAAGGATTGGATGATTTAGAATATACTTTTGAATTAGTATCAAATCGATTGAGTTTTACAATCATACTTGCATCGATTATAATCGGCTCTGCACTTCTCGTTCTTGCAACAGAACAACCTCTTTTTGGGCCCTACATATTTCTAGTATCTGTTATGATAGGTCTATGGTTGCTAGCCATCATTATTAAGAGAGGAAAATATTAACGGAAGAATATATCTTATTATGTCAATTTACACCCTGCTTACTGCTGTAATTCATTGATTATCTCGTCTATCAGTTTTATCGCTTCTTTCCTTTTTTTACACATTAGTATCACTTACGTCATTTTGTTACTATTTCTCCCGCCATATATAGTTCATATAAATAATTTTTGTATGATAGTTTATGAAAAGCATTAAAATATTCGTTATATATGGGAGATAAATAAATTATAAATAGAATATGGTTGAATATGAAGATGATTAATTATGAATCGATTCCATATAGCTAGTGAAGAAGACATACTTTCCGGTAAAACTACAGACGTTTATTTTGAAAATACTATGGAAATATTCGAGAAAAAAGGAGTGGGCGATGAAAACGTTGTCGCTGAGTTTACTACTTCGTCATTACCAAAAGATTGGGGATGGGGTATATTTATAGGGCTTGATGAGGTTTTAAATTTTGTAGAAGGTAAAGATTTAGATTTGTATTCAATTCCGGAGGGGACGGTTTTTAGAGCCAAGGGGACAAATGGGGTTTACACTCCTATAATGTTCATAGAAGGACCCTATGATGAATTTTGCAAATATGAAACACCTATGTTGGGCTGCATCTGCCATGCTTCAGGTGTTGCTACGAAATCAGCTAGAGTGAAACTTGCAGCAGGCGATTGTCAAGTTATGTCTTTTGGTATCAGAAGAATGCACCCAGGTATTGCTCCCGTCATTGATAGAGCAGCTTTCATTGGTGGCTGCGATTCTATTTCATGTATATTAGGGGCTGAAGAAGTTGGAATCAAACCAACTGGAACCATGCCCCACTCGCTATCGATAATTTTTGGGGATCCAAAGGAAGCTTTCAAGGCCTTTGACGAAACACTTTCTGAAGATATATCGAGAATCGCTCTTGTGGATACTTATCATGATGAAAAAATGGAGTCTATGATGGCCTATGATGCAATGGGTGACAAACTTTTTGGTGTGAGATTAGACACGCCATCTTCTAGGAGAGGAGATTTAGTTAGAATAGTTCAAGAAGTAAAATGGGAATTTGAAGCTAGAGGAATCAATGCAAAGATTATAACCTCAGGAGGCATGAATGAATTCTCAATACCTGAGTTAAAAAATGCAGGTGTAGATGCATTCGGTGTTGGAACAAGTATTTCTAATTCTAGGACTATCAATTTTGCCATGGATATCGTTGAAAAAGAAGGTGAACTCGTTGCAAAAAGAGGGAAATACAGTGGTAAAAAACAAGCATTTAGATGTCCCTCCTGTTTCAACTACAAGATGAAACCATGGAAGGGAAGACATAAACAGCCTATATGTGACTGTGGAGATACAATGTCCCCTATGTTAGAAAAGTTCGTTGAAAACGGAAATATTATAAAGGATTATCCGAACCCGAAAGATATAAAAGCAAGAGTCAATCTCCAGTTGGATAAATTGAAAGCGGATTGGATATGATGCGCCCCTACTTATGGTAAAAGTATTAATTTCTAAAGGGGTAAGATATTAATATGCAATCTACTTATGAGGCGAATCAGTATGAAAAAACCACGTAAAATAAAGGATTATTGTCCGAGTTGCGATACGCATACAGAGATGGAGTTATCCAAAGGTAAGAATAGACCTGGAAGCGAATTACGGAAGGGTCAAAGAAGATTCAGAAGAGTTACATCTGGATACGGTGGCTTTCCATGGTCTAAACCTTCAGGTGCCGGAAAACCAGTAAAGAGAGTTTACCTAAAATTCACCTGTACGGAATGCGGAAAAACATGGCAGAAAAAAGGCAAAAGATCTAGAAGATTCGAATTTAAAGAATAAACTGGTGATAACATATGAAGAATAAAAAAACTCAAAAATCATTTGTAAAAGTTAAATGTGAAGATTGTGGTAATGAACAGATAACCTTTCTCACAGTTTCATCTCTAGTGAGTTGTAATGTTTGTGGAGCTAAATTAGCTGAGCCTACTGGTGGCATCGCAGATTATAAAGGTGAGCTAATAGATTTAGAAGAGGAAGAATAATGGCAGAGGATTATGAATGGCCCAGCGATGGTGAATTGGTTATAGGTCACGTGAAATCAGTTAAGGATTTTGGTGCGTTTCTTGAGCTTGAAGAATATGATGATAAAGAAGGGTTCATTCATATATCTGAGATTTCGTCTGGATGGGTTAAAAGAATTAAAGATTACATCCGAGAGGGAGAAAAAAGAGTTTGTAAAGTTTTGAATGTTGATCGTTCAAAAGGACATATAGATCTTTCTTTAAAACAAGTAAATGAGCATCAGAAAAGAGAGAAAATACAAGCTTGGAAAAATCAGAAAAAAGCTGAAAAATTACTACAGATCGTGGCAGATGAACTAAACTGGGATCTAGATAGATGTTATGATGAATTCGGTTTGAACTTGAGTGAAGAATTCGGTAGTTTATATCAAGCATTCGAAGAAACTACAATAAATTCTGATAAATTAAAAGAAAGAGGATTTGAAGGTGAATGGATAGAACCATTTGTCGATATTGCAAAAGATAACATTTCCCCACCTTATATAAACATCTCAGGATATGTTGAATTAACATCACCTAATCCAGATGGCATAGAAGACATAAAATACGCACTTTCTGCTTTTGAGGATACTGAAGATGCACAAATGGATGTAGATTATATCGCTTCGCCAAAATATAGAGTTAACATTCAGTCTGACGATTATAAAATTGCCGAAGAAACCTTCAAAACCCAGGCAAAAGAATCCATCAAAATGATAGAAGAAAAGGGTGGTAGTGGTAAGTTTTATAGAGAAAAAGATTGAAAATATTTATTTTTTTACTCTATTATTTTCTTTTCGTATCTATCCCTTTCACTAAAAATACATCCGCAGTATCCTTGTTTATAGAGATTTAGTTTATTAGCTAACTCATGACTTTTATAGAATCCATCGGTCAAATCCTTATAAATAAATTCGATATCGTTTTTCTTCCCTTCATCTTTGCCAATTTTTTTGATCAAGTCATGATCCTGGTAGGGGGATATTGTCAATGTAGTGGTAAAAGCATCGTAACCCTTTTTTTTCGCAATTTGTGCCGTTTTAGATAACCTAAATTTGTAACAAAATTGACATCTCGATTTTGCTTTTAATGCCCCTTCTAAAAACATTCCAAGGTCATATTCATCCACATATATTACATCCATTTCGGTTTTCTTCTGAAAGTCAATCATTGCTCTCAATCTTTTTTCATATTCTTTGAATGGATGGATATTAGGATTATACCAGAGTACAGTTATTTCCCCATTATATTGATCTCTGAAATATTTATGGGTATAAGTTAAACATGGTGCACAACATGCGTGAATTAATAAGCTCATTTATAACACCTCATCCGAATTTATATTCTTAGAGCTACTCTTTTAGAAGCTTTTTTATCTTCTTTTGCTTTCTTTTCTTTTTCTTCTAAAGTAAATTCCAATCCGCAATCTGGACATTCCTCTTTACGCTCCCCACAAAGTTTATGATAAGTCGAACTGCAATCACAGATTATAACATCAAGTCCTTTTTTGATTTCACCTTTACATATACCACATTTCTCTTCTCCTGTGGCATTTACCACTTTAAATTCTCCTTCATTTACCTCAACCTCTAGTTCACAAGTTATATCTTTATTATCAAAAATTCTAGTTCCAACACCTTTGATCACTATCTTATCTTTTATAGGTTTGATTTTCGATTCAATCTCGAAATTTTTATTTGCTTTTAACATAGAAGGCAATTCTAAATCTTTATAATCAGCCCCATCAATATCCAGGGAAGGAGATTTAGCTACTCCTCCTCCAGTATTCTTTAGCAATATTTGCACTTTATTCCACTTATTAAGCCTGAGTCTTTTATTTAATTCAAGTTCTATTTTAGGACTATATGGTGCCAATCTTTCTTCTATTTCATATAATGCTTCTTTTGCTTTATCACTTGCCTTTTTAATATCGTCGTCTTTTAACTTCCTTGCTTCCTCAATGATATCCTTAGTTTCGCTGACATCTGTTCCAAATTTACTAGCTTTTTTAACAAGTTTAGAAGCTTCATCCACATATTGTTCATACTCTTCGAGATGCTTTCCACCATATTCTTCTTTAGCTTTAGCTAGAAGATCAAATACCTCCAAAATATTGCCCATTTTTAAATTGGCGTTAGCTTTATTTAT
>JAFDTG010000062.1 GCA_019594235.1 Candidatus Saliniplasma halalkaliphilum
CCCTTCTGCAACAAGTATACCCGCTCCCATACTATACCGGATATCAACGTCATATATCTCAATATCATCTGAATCAACCTCGATCCCGTTACGCAGGTGCCGGAACCTGCTGTTGCGGATTATTGAACGGTTCCTCAAGAAAATTCGCAGGTGGTGACCCTCATCGGTGTACACCGAAGAACGATCCAAATTGAACTCACCATATGAAATTAACTTACTCGCCCCAATTCCCGCTTTTTCGAAGTATAGGTTGGAATCGTTTATTTCGGTAGAACTGTTCAAAAATGTTAAAAAACTGTTCTTCTCACCCATCTTAACGTGGGCGTCATCCATCGATAAATTTGCATTGTTCATGACTATAAGTTTACCATCAACTCTGATATCCTGGTCGCTTACGTTAACTTCGCCTCGCACCATGGGGTTCTTCCATAGAACCTGAGTCCTTTCACGGGATATTGACGGAGAAAACTGGTACGACAACGTTACATTGCGAGTACCCTCGTAATCTGCGAAACCGAAACGTGCTCCGGTACCGTTCATCTCCCAACGTAAGCCTTTCTCACCAGCGCAGTAAACCGTTTGCATCAGACCGTCCTCGGTGACCGCCCAGAAACCCGCACTTTTATCAGTTTCTTTATCTTCGGGACCGATGATGTAAAAGAAATCGGTAACGTTCCTATGAGTGGAATACCGTCTGCCAGGTGGTGAATCGTCGTCTCCCGGTGGTCCCGGTGAGACTTCGTCCGGCGGTCCCCCGCCTGATGGTGGTGAACTGTTTAGTCTACCTCCTGAACTGGGATTCGTCATAGTAAGGTTCTCCGAATGACCGTTACTCCACACGAGTGTCCCGTCGGTGTTGATAACGTTGTCGGCGATGGTGTCGAATGACATCTGCCGACTCTCGTTCTTCAACTCTATACCCATTGAATCGTGATAAAAATACCATGTATAACCTTCGGTTCCGCAGGATGAAGTTATGTTCAGTTCCACGTACAGCGGACCAGCCGCAGCTACTTGGACTTCCGCACCTTTCTCCCTCCAGTTCATGTTGTCCGAGTGCCACGACATCCACGTGGTATCGAACACGTAACCTTTACGTGTTCCATTATCGTATTTAACAACCCTACTGCCACCCCGCTGGGTATCTACTTTAACTTCGTAATCGTCACCTCTTACCCAGATATGATCCTCATTTTCATCTAGATCTATGATCGGATCAAAACTATCCATCTCGGGTTTAGGCCCGTTCTCAGCGGTATCGAATTTCAGCATGAAATAACGTGTACTATCCACAGGAGTCGTTCCGTTCAACAACCAGCTCACTTTAACCCTGTCCTCGTCCAGCCACCGCTCCTGGTACACCGTCTCCCACATCGGGTACCATCTTTCGTTTGTTTCATGTACCCGCAGAGAGTTCTCATCATAATTACCCATACCTCCGATCTCCTTGGTAACGTTCACGATCTGAGAAACTACACGATCCTCTCTTTCGTACATACCGCTGTTAACTTCGACAGGGATATTGTAATGCCAATTCACTTCATCCTCCAACACATCCGGGTCCTCATCGGATTCTAAAACGTTATCAGGATCCGATAAAAAGTGATATGTCGCAGAAGCGGAGCCCACGATAATAAAAATACTAACGAAAGCGAATAATTTATTTCCTCCTATCACGGTTACCCGGATTATAATAGATTTTAATTATAAATATTTTCTTATTATCACACACACATATTTATATTTTAGATATTTTAAAATGCTAGATGAATACGTTCATGACCTTTCGATATTCTATCTAAATCCTTAATTTATCAATACATTGAAACGCCATTATTACACGTATACTGAATAAAAATTAACAAACCCTGTAAAAATTTTACAATAACGTACGGCGTGATAACACTTTAACAAGATTAATAGCACCCTAAATAACACTACTCTCAACCCAAAACATTCTTTTACGTACCTACGATTATTGACGCTGTTGACCTCCTCCGTTAAGTCAGATCAAATTATTATACAATAATCCGTTCTTTGCTTATTTTCACATCCTTTCCAACACATCTCCCAAGGCATCCATTGTACGTACAACCTTTTCCTCGTAAGCGTTGTGACCCATGTGTCCGATCCTTAGTATTTTGTCTTCAAAGTCCCCCAAACTAGTCGCAACCAAGATATCGTGCTCTTCCTTCATCTTTTTCTGGATCTTCAGTGCTTTTCCATCCATCTTGATGGCAGTAACAGTTGGAGACGATAAACTTTCATCAGATGGATATATCTCTAACCCCATCTCGTTAACCCGTTCCCTGCAAAGTTCAGCCATCCTTTCATGTCTATCAAAAACCTTCTCTAAACCTTCATCTAAAATTATATTCATCGATTCGTCAAGAGCGTACAAGTTGGAAACTAAGTGTGTATAAGGAAAGTATTCATCTCCGAACCACATATCTTTCCAGATAGGAAGGTTCGTGTAGTAAGAGTTCTGTTCCTTATCTTCCATGACTTCCCAAGCATATTCACTGACAGATATCGTGGTCAATCCCGGTGGAGAGCTGAAACATTTCTGAGACCCACCTATACATATATCAATCTTATCGACTGGAACCACGGTTCCGCCTAGTGATGAAACTGCATCAACAATAGATAAAACTCCATGATCTTTCAAGACTCCAAGGATCTCTCCCAGTTCATTCAAAACTCCAGTTGGAGTTTCACAGTGCACCATCGTAGCGGCTTTGAAATCCTCCACATCTACCTTACTTTCAACTTCTTCTACTTTCAAAGGTTCATCATAAGATGATTTTACCATAACAGGTTCTCCGCCGTACATCTTGATAAAATCTGCGAACCCGTCTCCATAGATTCCATTGCTTATACAGAGTACTTCATCACCTTTCTCGATGGAAGAGGCAACAGCAGCTTCCAGACCTAGTATCCCTTCACCACCGAGTATCAGTATATCTTTATCAGTTCGGTAAACTTCTTTGACCTTTTTTTCCAATCCGTGATAGAATTCAAAAAAATCTTCATCAATATCTGGATTCATTATCTCTTTAGCCATAGTCTTCCTGACACTTTCAGGTATCTCGGTCGGTCCCGGAGTCATCAACATATTATCAAGGTATTTAGAACTTGAACCCAAAAAATGTTTTCGGTCTTACAAAGCTTCACGACTCTCTTTCATTTTAACGACTTTTTCTTCCTACCGTACTGAGCGATAGAAATACCTGCTATGGTGATCACTCCGAAAACTAAGGTTCGAATACCTATTATCTCTCCTATGAACAGGTTCGAGAAGATCACACCGAAGAGTGGTATCAGATAGGTGAAAGATATCTGTTTAGACAGTTCGTTTGATGTCAGCACGATATACCACATGATCATCGCGATACCGTTGGAAGCCAATCCCAAAAACAGGACCAATAACCATACGTTTATAGAGACTTCAGAGATATGAGATATCGGTTCGCTCAAGAGAGATGCTGGTAAGAAAAAGAACGTTGCGATTATCATAGAGAAGGTTATCATAGGGAGTGGTTCTATCTTAACCAAGTTCTTTTTAGCGATGATCCCTGAAAAACCGTAGGAGACAGAGGTACTCACCAGTAAAAGATTTCCTATCACATAAGAACCTACTATGAACCTCCCCCCTTCGGAGACGAGCATCACCGTTCCAATTAATCCTATAGCCGTTCCCAGTGCCTTCTTTATACCGATATATTCCCGCAGGAATAGAGAGGATAATATGATGGCGAATATGGGAGTCGTTGCCTGCAGTATAGAACTCGTCGAAGCGGCACTTTCAGGATCCATCATGTTCATCCCGATATTCTGTGCCGCAAGCGGTAAAAAGAATTGAGTGACAGCTATACCTGTTATAGGTATAATTCCTATTTTGAACGTATTAATAATCTTATCCTTGGATTGAGTGTAAAGCATGTAAGCTATTAGAGGTACAGCTCCGAACACCATCCTCATCAGACCTAATGTCAAAGGCAGCATCTGATCTAAAGAGATCTTGATAGCTGGAAACGAAAGTCCCCATATAACTGTGGATAGAAGTAAAACTATGGTCTGTTTCTTACCGCCCATTTCTAATTTCATAGAACAGTTGAGTATCTATATCATCAACTATATAAGAAATTCTATCCTAAAACCTGGGTAAAACAGTCTCTAATCTTCCAATTCATCTGAACCATCGAGTTCATCGATTATACCCTTTATTTCGCTTTCGTCACACATCATCTTCAGGGCATCCATAGCAAATTTACTAACCCAACTATCATCGTCGTTCAGCAGTTGTTTTATATCCTCTGCGGCATCTCTACAGCCGATCTTGCCTAGTGCAAGAGCAGCATCTCTTCGCGTCTTTTTGTCTTGGTCCTCAAGGCATTGTATAAGATCATCACAGGCCTCATCACTTCCTATTTCACCAAGAGCCCATGCTGAGATACTCCTGATTTCTGGGTTATCAGAGTACAACAACCGTATCAGATCATAAACACAATCTTCGTTCCTGATCCTCCCTAGAGCAAAGATCGCATATTTCCTAACGTACATATCCTCATCAGATAAAGTTGGACGGATATACTTCACAGCTTTCTCATCTTTTAGATAACCGAGGGCATCTATCGCTTCCTTTCTTATATCTGGATCTGGATGCTTTAATCTTCTCAGCAATTCAAAAACAGCTCTCTTATCACCCAATTTACCCAGGGCTTCTATTGCAGCTTCCTTCACCGATTCTTCGTTATCATAAAGTCCCTCGGTGACTGCCTCTATAGCACTATCGTCACCGATCTCACCTAAAGCCCAGATAACCATACATCTCACGTCAGCATTCGAGTCTTGTATTCGTTTGAGAAGAGGTTGTACCGCTTTTTCATCACCGATCTCACCTAGAGCGCAAGCAACCATCCCTCTAACTGCGGGTTCGTCATCATCTAACCATTCGAGAAGACAATCTATATGTTCTTCTTCCCCGATCTCTCCCAAAGCTTGAGCAGCGTTACTCCTGACCTCTGGATCTTTATCACCTAAAGCATCTCTCAGAACAGGTACAATATCTTCATCTCCGATTTCACTGAGAGCATCTACTATCTGAGCTCGCACATCTGGGTCATCATCGTCGATGTTTTCCACAAGTGCTTTTTTCGCTTCCTCCGTACCAATTTGACCCAATATCAATGCGGCCCTTTTACGAAGAACTGGTCCTCCCTTTTTAAAATCGTGAATAACTGCATTTATTATTTTCTCGTCACCGACGTTTCCGATGGTCTTTGCAGCGGCCCATCTCACACGGTCGTTTCTATCTAATAAAGCAGCTTTTTTCAAAACTTTGAAAAGATCATCAATCTTGTTACGATCAATTGTATTGATAGCATTTATTTTATCTTCTATATTTTCATCTTCAAGGATGATTTTTTCCAGTTCTTCCAAGTTGATTTGATCTAGTTCATCAGAGGAAAGATTCTTATCGCCAGTGTCACCATCATCCTTCATTTCACATCAACTATAGAATAAATTCAGAACAATTCTTTTATTTACATTTTCCGATTATTAACCGAGTTTCAAAAATTCTAAATAATCTAAAGCTCTTCGAAGAAATAGAAATGATAACATGATCTTATCAGATGGCCAGATTGAAGAATTGCTAAAAGAAGAATTACTACAGATAGAACATTTTTCTGAAGATAACTTGACACCGAACGGATATGATTTAACTATAGATGAGATATCTATCAAAGGTGGGGATCCTATAAAACAAGGAGAAGTTACGATCCCGCCCCAAACGTGGTTTGCGGTATCGACCCGCGAGTACGTAAAATTTCCACCGGAAGTAGCAGGAGAACTTTGGATAAGAACCACTTGGGCTAGAAAAGGCGTACTTGCTTCCTTTGGAATGATCGATGCCGGTTTCGAAGGAAATCTGACTTTGAGCGCATATAATACTTCCAGAGAAATAACCATCCCTATAGGAGAAACCTTCGCTCAGATGGTATTTCACAAGTTGGATCGAAGAAGTGATAAATTATACGATGAACGCTCAGGGAATTACCAAAAATCAAAAGGCATCAACTTGTAAAAGCAGAATTTTAAAGTAGTGCCTAAACATGTGTTGTAATGATGACTGTAGTAATAGATGGAGAAAGACTCACCGTCCAGGATGTTCATCGGGTAGCTAGAGAGTATGAAAAAGTAGGTCTAGCTGAAGAATGTTTAACCAAGATCGAAGCTTCTAGAAAGATCGTTGAATCCAAATTAGATTCAAATGAAACGGTATACGGCATAAACACCGGCTTCGGTGATCTAGCGAATGTTAAAATTGAACCCTCAAAAACCAAGGAACTACAAAAAAATCTAGTAAGAAGTCACACTAGTGGAGTTGGTGATCCTTTAGATGAAGATGTAGTCCGAGCTGTGATGCTTCTTAGAGCGAATACTCTAACCAAAGGTTACAGTGGGATCAGATTCGAAACTGTCAACACACTCATAGATATGCTTAACAAATGTGTTCATCCATTTGTACCTTCACAGGGAAGCGTCGGAGCCTCTGGTGATCTAGCACCGCTGGCACACATGAGTCTCGTGTTGATGGGAGAAGGTGAAGCCTTCTATGAGGGTGAAAAACTAACGGGTAAAGATGCCATGAAGAAGGCCGGTATAGAACCTGTGGAACTGCAGGCTAAGGAGGGATTAGCTTTACTCAATGGAACCCAGGTCATGACCGCGATCGGTGTACTCGCTTTACACGACTCTAAAAACCTTCTAAAATCTGCTCTGATCGCCGGTGCCATGAGTCTGGAAGCTCTAAAAGGAACATCGGCAGCTTTTGATGAACGAATACATAAAGTAAGACCTCATCCAGGACAGAATAAATGCGCCGAAATATTAAGAAAATTACTTGGTGGAAGTGAGATAATTCCATCACATAAAGACTGCAAAAAGGTTCAAGACCCTTATACACTAAGATGTATGCCTCAGGTCTACGGAACCGCCTTTGATGCGATGAGTTATGTTGAAAATGTCCTTAAAATCGAGATGAATTCGGCCAACGATAATCCTTTGGTATTTAAGAACGGAGATATCCTATCCGGGGGGAACTTCCACGGTCAACCTATAGCACTAGCCATGGATATGTTCGGAGCCGCCATATCCGAGATCGGTAATATCTCTGAACGGACTACTGATAAACTGATGTACGAAGAGGAGAGTGGACTCCCGCCTTTTTTAGCCAAAGACAGCGGTCTGAATTCGGGTATGATGATAGCCCAATATACTGCCGCATCCTTGGTTTCGGAAAACAAGGTTTTAGCTCATCCAGCCAGTGTGGATTCCATACCGACTTCTGCCGGTCAAGAAGATCATGTAAGCATGGGTACTATTGCAGCTAGACATGCTAGGGATATTTTGAAGAATGTACAGAATACAGTAGCTATCGAATTATTAGCGGCGGCACAGGCACTAGAATTCCATGATTTAGATCCTGGGAAAGGTGTTAAAACAGCTTACGATAAGATAAGAACTGAAATTGAACCGTTAGAACGGGATAGACCTCTGTATGAGGATATAAAGAAGATCAGAAAGATGATAGAATCGGGAGAGTTACTTTCAGCGGTTAACTCTGAAATCGATCTTCCACTCTAAAAACTTATATTGTGTGAATTATTTACGAGGGTATCATGTCCAATGAACTTAGCTATCTGGAAAAGAAAACTTTACTCGCACTCGATGAACTCGATGGAAAAGCCTCACCGGATGAGATCAAAGAAGAAGGCGATTTCGATGAAAAGGTCCAGGTGATGAACGCTGTTTCATGGCTGGAATCTAAAGGACTGGTTGATGTTGAAGAGAGGATCATCAAATATTACTCACTAGCAAAGAAAAGTTTGGCCAAGAAGGACCTACCAGAAAGGAAAGCCTTGAAATATCTAGATAAGATCGGTGGAAAGTGCAGTATATCCGAACTTCAAGAAAAAAGTTCTTTGGATAAGAAAAAAGTAGGTATCGCGCTGGGATGGCTTAAGGATAAAAAGTGGGTCAGAATAGTTAAGGAGGATGGTGAAACCCTTTTAGAGATAACGTCTAAAGGTAAAAAAGCTCTTAAAGAAAGGGGTAGAGACGAAGAATTGATCAGAAGATTGGGTAAAGAGGGAAAATTGTCCCATAAAGAAGTCGATGAATTCACCGTTAAAAAACTCCTTTCTAGAAAAGAGATACTCGACGAGGAGCAGAAGATACTTCGTACCGTTGAACTCACTGAGCAATCTAGAGAAATATTAAAGGAAGGTATCGAGTTAGAACCTGAAATAGCTCAACTGACCCCTGAAATAATAAGAACTGGAGCTTGGAAAGAAGCCAGGGTAAGACCTTACGACGTAAAATCGTACGCACCGACTAAACATGGTGGAAAAAGACATCCCATAAGTAAGGAAATAGAAGAGGTTAGACGAGTCTGGCTTGAGATGGGCTTTACCGAGATCAAGTTCGATTACATACAGCCGACTTTTTGGAATATGGATGCACTGTTCATACCTCAGGACCATCCCGCTAGAGAATTACAGGACACTTTTTACATGAAGAAACCTGATAGGGTCTCAATTGAAGGCGATGTGGTCGAACGTGTCAGAGAGATGCATGAAACCGGTGGAGATTCACGTTCTAAAGGATGGGGTTACAAATGGAGTAGGGATGAGGCTGAAAGAGCTGTGTTGAGGACCCACACGACCGTATGCAGTATCAAATATCTTGCAGAAAATCCAGAACCGCCGGTAAGAGCCGTAACCATCGACAGAAATTACCGGTGCGAAGCTACTGATTCAACACACCTTCCAGAGTTCGCCCAAATCGACGGTATATTGATGGAAGAAGATGCTAACTTGAACATGCTTATCGGGTTATTAAGGGAATTTTACAAGAAGATGGGCTTCGAGGATATCAAAGTTAGACCAGGATACTTCCCGTTCACGGAACCGAGTATAGAAGTATTCGCCAAGTTCAAGGGTAAATTCTTGGAGATGGGAGGTGCCGGGATCTTCAGAAGGGAAGTTACAAAGCCGCATGGAATCGACAGCCCAGTTCTAGCATGGGGTTTGGGATTGGAAAGATTGGTTATGCTGAGACTCCAGATGGACGATATCAGGGAATGTTATGATAACGACCTCTCCTTCCTAAGAGAATATCCTCTCATATAGAAACTGTTAACACAAGTTTCAAATATTTTCTTTCTCTTGAATCTTCTATATGACTCTTAAACTCTACAATACTTTGACCGGGAAAAAGGAAGTTTTTGAACCTATAAATGAGAACCAAGTCCGTATCTATTCCTGTGGACAAACTA
>JAFDTG010000050.1 GCA_019594235.1 Candidatus Saliniplasma halalkaliphilum
CGAGTGAAGCGTTCAATAAATTTGAAGGTTTAGCCATATTACCATACCGTTCATAAGCTTAAACTATTTTAATGATTTGGTCACTTCCGCCAAATTTTCTTCTACTCTCTCTTTTCTATCCATCAATCCGAGGGAGTCGTATATGCTTATCGATTCTTCCATCAGTTTCGAGGCCTCTTCATATTTACCCAATTTCGATTTAACGTCACCTAGTTCAGATAAAGAGTCAGCTAGGTATCTCTGGATATTAAGACCTCTTAAACAGTCAACGGCTACCTGTAGATGTTTTTCGGCCTCTTCAAATTCACCTTTCTTACCTAATAGTTGACCGTACTTCATCTCAACACCGGCTTCTCCTACGGGATCGTGCTGGTCTTTCAGCAGCTCTAAAGACCCTTTCAGAGCTTCCTCAGCTGCTTCATATTCATCTAAATATGTATAGGACTCTCCAAGATTGAAAAGTGCCCATGCCCGAGTATTCGGGAACTGATTCTCTTTTGCCACCCTTTGACTTTTCTCGTAATATTCTGCAGCTTTCCCCCAATCTTTTTTCAAGGAGTATATCACACCTTGGTTCATCAATATGTTAGTCCTCTCGTACTCGTAGCCTTCTTCCTCATACAACGATAAACTCTTATTATAATACTGGATACTCGTATCGTAGTCCTCTTTCTCTCCATAAACATCTCCTAAATTCTTGTAAACTTGAGCTATCTTCTCTTTCTCGTCATTCCTATCGAAGATCCTAAGCGATCGTTGAAGTTTTCTAGCGGCTTCCTGGAACTCGCCTTTCCGCCAGTGAAATATTGCACTTTCTCTGAGACATTCCGCTTTCCCTAACTCGTGATCGACCTTTTCACATAATTTAAGACACTCTCCACTTACCCTCTCAGCCTTTTTCATGTCCCCTTTTTGTATAAGAGCTCCAACAAGCTCGTTCATCGAGTCTATCACAAGTTCATCCCGTCCGATCTCTTCACCGACTTTCTTAGCGTTCTCGAAGTATTCCACCGACTCTTCCATCTCACCAAGTTTTACCGATACATCTCCTAGATCCATCAAGAGCTCGTATTCCTTCTGCAATCGTATCACAGATTTCCCCACATCATCGAGTCTGTTCAACCTATCTAGAAGTTTGTATTTACGTATTGCACTCTTGATGGTTTCCGCTTTCTCCATCCCTGTAAAGAACCTTACACTCTCAAAAACTCTATCCGCCAATTCGTCTAGATCATCAACCGTGAGTTCTGAGGGTATGGTCCCGATCTTTTTACACTGTTGTTCAAAAATACTCTCACCGAGTTCACCGAGTTCACCGTGAAGTACCTCCCTGATCTTATGATTCATCCCTTTGACCATAAAGACCTATAGAACATTACCAATATAATTTTTTTCAATCGATGTCTTTTTTATTGAATATGATCTCTGAAATAACCAACGGAACCGCTATCCATATCACAAGTAAAACCAACATCACCCAGGTATCGTAGGGATGTATCTCAGGTTCCTTCCCTCCAAATTCAAGTGCCCAATCTCTCAATGGAACGATATTCAGAGCTAAAAGTGTGTACCAAAGCATCACCGGATTGAACAGCTGAAGTATGAAGTACCATTGTGGTGGTTGCCCAATCTCTAAAAGTTCCCAACCGAAGGTCAACTCAGCTAGTGCATACATGCTGAAAAGCCATATGAATGTGAACAAGAAGAGCATGAATATCGAAGCTGACATGGCGGAACTCTCCTCTTCAAAAATCACCGAGAACATCATACTGATAGAGATGAAAACTCCACCTAAGATCACAGAAGAAAGGATGAACAGGTAGTACTCGGCGAAGACAACTTCCTCGACCATTAGACTTATCACAACACCTCCCGCGCCGAGTCCGATGATCACCGCAGTGGATAATACGATCCACAACCCCAGAAACTTTCCCGCCAAGACCTCCCCTCTATCAACGGGATAGGAGAGCAGAAGTTCCATGGAACCTTCTTTACGTTCACGGACGATGGTCGAATAACCCAGTATGACTCCGATAATGGGTACCATGTATTCGATGTAAGTAGTCATGTACAGTATAGTGGTCTGCAGCCCAAGCCAATCCTTATGAGCCTCCAAAGAGGTCCCATAAAAGGAAACCAGAACGGATAGTCCCAAAAACAGCAGTGATAGAAAGATTATCCATCGATTCCTGAAATTATACATGACCTCTTTCTTAGCTAGATATGATATCCGTTTCCACATCTCCCTGGAATGGAATAGCTTGAAATTCTTCTTCCACCTCATACCTCCTCTCCCTCCGTCAACCTGACGAATACCTCTTCTAAATCTGGTTCTTTTACGCTGAAGTTCGTGATATCAACACTCTCGTCAAGAAATTTTCGAATAACTTCCATTTTCATGTCGCCGTTACAGTACAGTACCAGTTTCCCATCCTCCAATCTAGGCCGTTCGATATACTTCACCCCTCTTACTAGATCCAAGGCCTTATCTACGGGTTCTAACTGTAGTTCCAACCTATCTTTTAATGATAATTTTTTACTCAAAGTCTCAATATCATCTTCGACCAGCATCTTTCCGTCACTGAGAATTCCAACCTTATCACACAGTTCCTGGACTTCGGAAAGAACATGGCTTGAAATGAAGATAGTTTTACCTGATTCTTTAAGCGAAATGATCTTTTCTTTGACCCACCGTCTTATATTTGGATCAAGTCCAGCCGTGGGTTCATCCAAAATGACAAGGTCTGGATCCCCGATCAGTGTCTGAGCTATCCCCAAACGCTGGTTCATACCTTTTGAAAGGTTCCTGCACTTTTTATCTGAATGCACCTCCAATTTAAAATCTTTTAAAAGTTCCTTGACACAGCCCTTAGAACTCTCTTTCATCTTACATAAAAAATCAAGATTTTCATGTACTGTCAAATTCCCGTAGAAAGATACCCTTTCTGGTAAATAACCGATGTTTTTTCGAACATCTAAACCCTCTTTCCAGACATCTACACCTCTTATTTTAACCGTTCCCTTATCGGGTTTGATCAACCCTATCATCATCCTGATCGTAGTAGTTTTTCCCGCACCGTTAGGACCCAAGAATCCATAGATATCTCCTTTTTCCAACTTCAAGTCTAGATCGGAAACCGCTTCCACTCCGTTGAACTTCTTTTCCAAACCACTTATCTCCACTAGACTCATCTGTATTTTATATGTATGAAGAACTAATAATAATTTTCCATAATAGAAATATCAACCTACCACGAGCCAATAGATATCCAACCCTATCATCGTTCCAAGTAGGATCCCGGTCATAAAACGCAGAGGATTATTGCTTTCCCACGAAGTGAATTCCTGCAGCGATCCATCAACTGCAAGGGGTATCAATGTTAACAAGGTCAGGATGAACAGATACAGTGGAGACATCTCAAAAATAAAAACACCCAACACTACTCCAAGGACTATCCCGGAGTAAAATCCGAAACAGCGGGAGCATATAGGTAACGCTTTACCTCTAAAGCGAAAACATCTTTCATCGTCCCCGTGACAGATAAAACTTCTTGGGAATTTCATATCATATTCTGGAATTCTTCAACGAGCTCTGGATACTTCTTTTTGACCCCTTCTAATATAGCTCCGATAGTTACGGTTTCCAATTCTATATTTGATAGGGCGTCGATTATCTTGTCGAAAGTTATATCGTCCAACTGCATAGCGGTCTCTTTGGCCATGTAGTTACGCCATAATTTGTTTTCCAACTCATCCCGCCATCGTTTCTCGTATTTCTGTAAAAACTCTTCATCGAACTTTCCTTCTCGTACGGCTTCAGCGGCAAATTCACCGGCGATCTTACCCTGTTTCAAACTGTTAACTATGCCTCCTCCTGTCATAGAGTCCACCACTCTTGAAGCATCTCCTACCAGGATGATCCCAGGAGCGATAGCTTTCTCAGGGGGATGAGTAACCGCCACAGCACCTGCAACCATATCTACCGCTTCACCGTCTTTGTAATCGTCGTGATTTTCTATGAACTCGTCTAAGTAATCCTTGGGAGTTTTTTCTCCTTTCAATCTGCTGAATTGAAGACCAAGACCAACGTTAGCTGTATTCTCGTCCTTTGGGAATGCCCATACATAACCACCAGGGGCCGATGAACCCATATAGAAATGGGTAAAATCTGGATCCATATTGACACCGGTCAACCGATACTGGAAACATGTCATGATATCTTTTGGTTTCAATGAATCGTATATCCCAGCCCATCTTCCAACTTGAGATTCAAATCCGTCAGCACCGATAACAAGATCAGCTCTTACTTCGAATTTTTTACCCAAGTATCTAGCTTCGACTCCTTTCACGACTCCATCCTCTTTGATCAAACCGACAGCTGAAGTCTTGACCATGAAGTCCGCTCCTTCTTTTACAGCAAGTCTTGCCATATCTTTATCGAAACGGTCCCTTTCAAGGACAACTCCCACTTCGTCTCCAGCTAATCGTTCCGTGATCTTTAGCTTATTCCCTGCAGGTGAATAAAGTATCGCTCCTTTCATAGTCCTGCTTGTAGAACTATCTATGTTATCGATCTCTAACTCTTCCAACCAGGATAGTGAAACGCCTTCAGCACATCTGACCGGTGACCCTATCTCCTGCCTTTTTTCTAAAACTAGAACATCTGCCCCCTCTTTAGCAGCGAATCTCGCAGCGGTACTGCCAGCGGGTCCTCCACCTACAACGACGATATCATAATTTAACACATCGCCTTCTTTAACATCCATTTTAATCCCCTCCCATATATAGGGCATCTATGGGACATACTTTCACGCACATACCGCATTCAGTACAGTCGTCATTTATTTCAAGTGTAAATTCCTTCAAAAATATGGTGTTAACAGGACAGGTACCAACGCAAGCTCCGCATCTCATGCATCTTTCACCGTTGACTTCAGGCTTCATCCCTTTCACTCCATTCATCTAATGGTACAGAAAACTTTTCTTCGATTTCGTCCCTGTAATAGGGTCCTCCATTGTACGCGCAGAATGGGATGATCCTTCCGTCAGGTACGACATAATGTATTACACATCTTTTTACACGCTCAATATCATAATTATAATCGTCCTGGAAGTGCATACCACCAATGAAGATAGTTCTCCAAGAGAACTCGCTGACACTCTTTTTATCTCCTCTATCCATCAATTGTTTCATGATCTCACCGAGAGTCAATCCACCGGGTAGTTCACGTTCTTTAAGATAATCTCCAAAGTACTTATTGAAATTCTCTACAAGACTCTTTTTCTTCTTCTCTTCGTTCTTCAATTTACTCCCGATCTTGATGGCAGTTTTCTTAAGGAAACTGTCCCATTCATCCGCTCTTTTCGCCATCTCATTCATAAGTCCTTCTACATCTACGAAATCAGTGATCGGTATTATCTCCCCATCGTCTCCAACTACCAAATAACTAGCTAATCCGCAGTGAGGGTGTGATGTGAAAGCCATCTGAGGCTCATCTTTTATAACTGAAATCAGTTGTGAAATCGGTGTTACAAAAGGCACTGGGTAGAAGTCTTCTCGGGATATTGAACCGCTCTGCTCTTCCAACCCGATAGCTAAATCTGAAAGGGTGTATCTTTGTTTCTCACGCTCTTCTTTATCGATTCTTCCGGTGAATGCAACGGGTTGGAAATTAACTCCTCTTACAACATCTCTATTCTCGATTGCAAACTTCAGGATGTCTCCGACTTGGTCATCGTTGATCCCTTTAACGATGGTAGGTACTAAAACCGTTGCCAGGGGATTTGGTTTAGTCTTCCTGCAGTTTTCGATGGCTTTTTTCTTAACATCTAAAAGTTCAGTTCCTCTTGCCTGGATGTAGTTCTCTTCTTTCAATCCGTCGAACTGCAGGTAAACGGTGTGTAAACCGGCATCCACACATTTTTGAGCGTAATCCTCATCTTTTGCTAATTTGATCCCGTTTGTAGCTATCTGTATCTGTTTGAATCCCATCTTTGATGCCTTCTTGATGACATCGAAAAATCTTGGGTAAACAGTTGGTTCTCCACCAGAGAATTGAACTGCAGTAGTTGGTACAGGTCTCTCTTCCCGCAGAGTTTTCAACATGCTGACTACTTCTTTAAAAGTTGGTTGATAAACATAACCTGCTTTATTGGCATTTGCGAAACATATCGGGCAGTTTAGATTACACCTGTTGGTCAAATCCAGATTAGCCAGGCAAGTATGACTCAGGTGGAGGTTACATAAACCACAGTTATCAGGGCAGGTTGTAGCCCCTTCGATAGCAGGATTCTCAACTCCAACTCCGTCATAAGCCCACTTTTCAGCTTCTAAATACATATCTACATCAGACCAGACAACACTTTCAAAAGGTCCATGTTCTGGACATTTTTTTAACATCACCGCACTTCCATCCTTTTCGACTATCTTCGCATCTATAACTTCCTTACATTCTGGACACAAAGATTGTGTTTTCTTTGGAAGGCCCTTTTTTAAACGGGACTCCTGAATCACCATAATTATCAAATCAAATTATAAGTGCAAAGTATTAAATATTTTGTAGCGATAATCGCTAACAATGCCTGAAGAGGTTTCCGATCCCGAAGAACTTAGGGAGGAATACGAATATATATCCCAGGGATTGCAGAAATTCGGTTTAACGGATTATCAAGCTAGAGCCTACACAGTTTTAGTTTCACACGGCGTTGCAGATGCAGAAACTATAGCATCCACTTCTCAGCTTCCAAGAACATCTGTTTACAAAGCCCTTGACGATCTTCACGAAAAAGGGTATGTTGTCGTTACCAAAGGAAGACCAAAGGTATACAAACCCGCAGAACCTCTGGAAGTCAAAGGGAGGTTGAACAGAGAGCTTGATGATCTTTTCGGCAGATTGAATACCATATACGAGATACTGTCAGAGAAGGGGGAACCACAAGTGATCTACACTATCAATGGTAAAGATAGAGTTATGGATAAGATAGGAGAGATATTGAAGAAAACAGAAGAAGAGATCATCATATCCACTCCTTTCTTTTCTGAGATATTAGATACTTTGGAAAATGAATTGAATTCGACTTTCAAAAGAGGAGTAGATGTAATCATCATCACATCCCCTGGCGAAAGAGTATTCAAAAATGCCGATGTGGAAAGAAGGGATAGATTGATAGCTACGGATATCATCAGTGATGGTAAAAGAGCTCTTTTAGCTTCACCCGAATTCGAAGCTTGTGGATATACGGATAACCCTTCTTTATCGAAACACCTTGTAAATTTTATGGACATATTGATGAAACGTAGTTGAACAAAAATTTTTTTAAATACCCATTCAATACTATCCTAATGGATTTAAAAGCCGCAGGCCTTATTATAGGTTTGTTGATCATCATCGTCGGTGTATTCACGATATCCCTGATTCAGGAAGCTGGAGAATCCGGTATCTCACCAAGTGATGGGATCGCTGAAACCAGTGATGAGTATAGACCTTATTTCTGGCAGGGTGTTTTTATCATTGTTATTGGTCTTGTCGTTATCGTTATATCCTACTTGAAGGAGGAAACCTGATGTCCTACATCATGGTATCCACCACTTTAAGCGATAAACAAGAAGCTGAAGAACTCGGTGAAAATATCGTTAAAAACGAGCTTGGGGCATGTGTGCAAATCATGGGTCCCATAACAAGTATTTATTCGTGGGATGGACAGGTTGAAAGGTCCAAAGAATACCTTTGTTTTATTAAAACCAAGAAAGAACTGTACGATGAACTCGAAGATATGATTAAAGAATTTCATCCCTACGATACTCCCGAAATTATAGCTTCGGATATTGTAGAGGGTAGTGAGGATTATCTTGATTGGGTAGAAAATGTTACGTCATAGGTGACTTGATTTGTGTTTCAATATATCCATAAATAAAGAACCAGAAGAGCTTGAAAAGCGCTTCGATGCGAAATTTGAGAGCGGTACTGATTTTGAGAAGATATACCATATATCAGCACTCGATTCTCCAGCTTTACCAATTGTAAACTCTGAAGAACCAACTCGATTTGATCTCTACAATTGGGGTCTAATACCGAATTGGGTAAAATCTAGTGAACAAGCCGAGAACATACGTTTAAAAACGGTCAATGCTAGAGCCGAAAGTGTATTCGAGAAATCCTCTTTCAAAGGACCTATCAAAGATAAAAGATGCCTGGTTGTAGCTGACGGTTTCTTCGAGTGGCGGGAAGTCGGAGGTAAAAGTTACCCGTACTACATCAAACTCAATGATAATTCCGCCTTCACATTCGCGGGTATATGGGATGTGTGGAAACACAAGGGTAACGTCGAACGCACTTTCTCGATTATCACTACTAAAGCTAACCCTTTACTAGCTAAGATACATAACAAGAAAAAGAGGATGCCGGTTATATTGGAAGATGAAAAGAAGTGGTTGAAAAAGGATCTAGAAAAAGACGAGATCGAGGCCTTGATGAAGCCCTACGACCAGGAGAAAATGGAGGCGTATCCCGTACGTAGATTGATAACGAAAGATGTAGAAGATAACGTTCCTGAAGTTCTTGAACCATATGAATATAAAGAACTGAAATTCCAACAAAAAACACTGTTCTAATCCAAAAGATTAAACTACATTCTTTATTTATGAACATGTATGAAAGTTGATGTTACTTATATTATCCACAGCTGCTTCACGGTGGAATTCGACGATGAAGTCTTACTTTTCGATTACCCTCGTAGTGGATTTTCTACCAAAGGAACAAAAAGACTCGTAGAATCGAAGCTGAAAGGAAAGAACGCTTTTATTTTATCGTCACATTCTCATGGGGATCACTTCACAGCGGATGTTTTCGACATCGAAAAGGCTGCAGAAAAAGCACATTTCGTGCTTTCAGATGACATCATACTACACGGTAAATCAAAACCATCAAAACTAACGATGATCGGTCCCCAAAAAAAAGTGGACCTGAACAGCATCACGATAGAAACCTTCGAAAGCAACGATGCTGGCGTGGCCTTTCTGATAAAGTACAAAGATAAAAAGATCTATTACGGCGGTGACCTTGCGATGTGGGACTGGCCCGAGTGGAGTTCAGCTAAAAGGAGAGAACACGTAGAGGTCTTCGAAGATGTTCTCAACACGTTAAAAGAGATGAAAATTCACATAGCTTTCTCAAATATGGATAAAAGGTTAAAAAGCTGGGCGGGACCGAAGGAGTTCATAAAAACTGTTAAGCCAACATATTTCATACCTATGCACACATTTGGAAATGAAGGATGGATCGAGGATCTGGTTAAAGAGGATGTTACAGACAATACTGAAATTTTCAAATATGAACGGCCGGGGGATTCTGTGGAATTAGATATCTAAATTTAAAGGAGGACTTGATATGAAAAAAGAAATGATAGAAGCGAAGTTAGAAAAAGAACTTGAAGATACACCGTGGAGTTACAGATATTGGACTAGGGAAGGAACGATAGAATTTAGAAACACGGGTAAAGATTTTGATGAGGATCAGATCGATGAGATGTTCGAAAGTTTCAAGGACGATCTAGAAAAGGATGATTTCAAGGTTTTACTCGAAGGAAAAGCAGGAGTCGTTTTAGAAGATGGTAACTACTGGTTGTGCAGTATAGATAAAGAAGGAGGACCCGGGGAGAAAGATAAGAGATTGAAAAAGAGTGAATTAAAAGATGTATTTATTAAGAGCCTTCACCGCATAGACAGTGGTTTAATACCGTCAAACATTGTATCCATTGACGCATCAAAAGTCGATGACATATACAGGGAAGAAGTAGGGGACTATGTATTTGTACACATTCAAATCGAAGAAAATCCTTCGATCTCGTTAAGAAATGACGGCGGATTACAGATCCGTATTTAAATAACCGTGTTATACACAACTTTATTTAAAGATTGGGGAAAGTTATAAATAGTACAACATACCAATATTATATAACGGGATAATGGGATATATTTACACAAACCTTTTGCTTGATATCGAAGAGGATATCCGATTATCTAAACACGTATAGCAACAGGTTTAGGTGGAAAAAATGAATACTGATGTAGAATATAAAAGTAAGGAGCAAATATCGGTTGAAAAAATAACCGAATGTCCGGAGTGCGGCAGCCGCAAGCTTTCACAGGATTATGATAGGGGGGAATTGGTATGTGACGAATGCGGCTTAGTTATAGACGAGACTTATATTGACCAAGGGCCAGAGTGGAGGTCTTTTAATTCTCAAGAGGAGGGTAACAAATCTAGAGCCGGTCCTCCGATGTCCGAGATGATGCATGATAAAGGTCTATCCACGAATATCAGCATCTCTGATAGAGACTCTTATGGACAATCGATACCCAGCAAGAACAGAGCACAGATATACAGGCTGAGAAAATGGCAGAGACGGATAAGGGTTTCCAGTTCTAAGGAAAGATCACTGGTCTCAGCTTTAAAGGAAATAAACCGTATAGCATCTACCATGGGATTACCTAGGAATATAATGGAGACCGCTGCTAGAATGTACAAAAAAGCCGTTGAAAAGAACTTGATCCGTGGTAGGAGTATCAGCAGTGTTGTGATAGCTTCAATGTATGCATCTTCAAGAAAGATCGGCATACCGAGGACGTTAGATGAATTCGCAGATGCAACTCAATTTAAGAGGACTGATATAGGTAGAACATACCGGTTTTTGAGTAGGGAACTCGACCTACAATTGAAACCTACGAAGCCACAGTTATATCTTCAGAGATATTGTATTGAACTGGGATTAAGCGGTGATATAAAAAAGCTAGCA
>JAFDTG010000037.1 GCA_019594235.1 Candidatus Saliniplasma halalkaliphilum
ACTCGGTCATGACTTCTTTCGAATTATCTGGAGAAACAAATGCAGTGGTGTTCCCTTCGTAAGAAAAACTTTCTTGTTCAAAATCAGAATGTCCTACTTTCCAGTCACGGGACCAATTCCAATCTTCCGCACTATTGGTATCTTGATCTCTTCTTTTAGCATAACTGGCATATCCTAATGTTCCAACTCGTTCACCGGTCCATCCATCACCCCCTTCTCCTTTTCCATAGTAGAAAGCATCTGAGAGGTCGCCATCAGTGTACACCAACAACTCATCCTCCGTATTGGCAAGTTTAAAATTACCGCTGGTTTCAAAGTCCTCGTACATGACAAGGTCCGGTTCTGTATGCCATATTTCCTCGTACTCCTCTTTGTCGGCGGCTATCACTATTTCTTCCCCTTCTTCAAAATACAGACCATTGATAGTCAGATTTCCTTCAAAATCCGTTAAAATCAACTCTTCGATCGTACCTGCATCACCCCAGTTAGAAAGAACTACGTATTCACCTCCAGGGTAATTTTTGTAGTAAACTTCCGTGATCTTGATATCTGGTTCTGATTCTGCTATAACAGGCTGTGGGATGATGAATAAAAGGACCAATAATAAAGCAGCCAATCTCTTCATGTTTCAACCGCAATGGAGCACTTATATAAAACCCTTGGACTCCAAATCCCAAGAAGCTTAAATAACATAATTCTCTATATCAGAATCGATGCCGAGGTAGCTAAGTCTGGCCTAAGGCGGTGGCCTCGAGAGCCATTGGTGCTTTGCACCACAGGAGTTCGAATCTCCTCCTCGGCGCTCACTTTTGTTCACGCCTCATCAAAGATTCGAAAACTGTTCAGAATGTTAACACATTCTAAACGCTCGTAAACTAAGTTTATTCGATGTTAGTAACAAGTTCCTCACGCTCACATCAGTACATCGTTTCTGATATTCCCCCTATTTTCCACCCTGATCTCGTTTTTACTAACTCCTTGTCCTCAATCAGCGGTGTAAACTTATAGAGATCGTCCGAAGTTAAATCCAAGTCAACGATGAAGATAATATCATCGATTCCCGCATTTTCAACTGCTTTAGCGATGGCCTCTTCGTAATCCACGATGATCTCGGCTTCTTTTCCTTTAGAAAGAACTCCTTTTTCGATATGTTCTGTCATCTCTCCTAGTTCTCTACCTCTTAACTGTGCAGGATTCTCTGTGATGATTATATCGTCAAACCATTTTGCTGCTTCTCTTCCGTATTCTTTAAGAGCATCGTTCCCTCTATCACCAACACCTGCGAACACTAAGATATTCTTATTCGAATCTAGATGTGTGGAATACTCCCCGAGTCCTCTCATGGCATCCGGATTATGAGCGTAATCGATAACAACGGAGATAGGTCCCAACTCGACTTTGTTCAATCTTCCCGGACTCATCTCTTCGCAGAGTTCGAAAGATTTCAATGCATCAATTATAGAGATCAGTGATATTTTCGACGAATAAGCTGCAGCTACTGCGGCAAGAGTATTCTCGACCATGATCTCTGCACCACCCATAAGATAGGGTATGTGTTTAACGTTTGAAATACAGACTGGATACCTATCGATATAGGCTACAAGAGCACCATCTTCATAAACAAATGAAATCCCTTTCTTTTGAATGTGCTCATCTATGAGAGCATTTCTCTCAGTAGAGAATAGAACTATTCTACCTCTCGCTCTTTCCATCAACCTCTCTGCGAAATCGTCTTTTGCATTAATAACGGAAAATCCATTGGAATCTACGGATTCTGTCACTATAGATTTTATCCAGAATATATCTTCTTTATCATGGATTCCGTCACAACCTATGTGATCCTCACCGATGTTAGTGATCACCCCGACGGAACACTTGTCGTATCCTAGACCTCTTTTAACGATCCCACCTCTAGCTGTTTCTAGGACTGCAAAGTCAACCTCTGGATTTTGAAGGACCATATTTGCACTCCATGGTCCGGTCGTGTCGCCTTCTTCTATCATCTCTCCTCTCCGGTAAATTCCTCCGGTGACAGCTAGACCAGTATCATATCCTTCACATCTAGCGATCCATTCCACCAATCTAGCGGTAGTGGTTTTTCCATTGGTCCCAGTAATAGCAACTAAAGGTATGCGTCCATCTCCTTTTGGATACATATTTTCTATTATGTAGTCCCCAACCGGCACCGGGGTTCCATCAGACGGTGCTATGTGCATCCTTAATCCAGGACTGGTGTTAACCTCGATGATACCCCATCTCATGCTGTTTTCGGGTAAAGTGATATTCTCAGCAATAATATCCACTCCCATAACGTCTAAATTGAGTAATTTCGAGACCCTTTCGAGTTTTCTTTTTATGGTAGTGTGAGTAATATCTGTATAATTCTCAGAAGTGCCGCCAGTACTGATATTCCCTACTTCCCTTAGATAGATTATCTCATCTTCACTTGGAACGTATTCGGGTGTATATCCGTTCCTTTTCAGGCACATCAGCTCTTCTTCACCGAGGTTCAACTCAGTAAGAACATAGGCATGACCTTCCCCACGCTCAGGTCTTTGATTCTCAATTTCTACAAGTTTTTTGATTTTCGACTTTCCATCACCTATAACATGGGCTGGTATCCTTCTAGAAACACCTACCACCTTATGACCTACGACTAATACTCGGAAGTCATCCCCATCCAAGTACTGTTCAACTAATAAGTAGGGAGAAACTTCTTTTGTGATCTCATAACCTTCTTTCAACTCTTCCTCGTTTTCGAGATTTACCAGCACTCCTTCTCCGTGGTGTCCATCTACAGGTTTGATAACAACTGGGTAACCGATCCTTTCAGCCTCTTCTAAGACCTCTTCCAGGGACCTACATAGACGTCCTCTTGGAACTGGGAATCCGTAATTGTATAGTACGTCTTTACAGATATCCTTATCTTTACCTAGATCTGAACCGATAACAGCTGTCTCTGAAGTTACAGGGCCCCATATCATCTTCCTATTTTTTCCCCAACCTAACGAAAAAAGGCTGTAGTCGTCATGTACCCTATTAAATGGTATGTTTCTCCTTTTCGCGGCCTCTAATATTGTTTTAGTACTCGGACCAAGTTTTCCTTCCTGGAATATGTGCTCAGCCTCTTCAAGAATTAATTCAACCTCTCCTTTCAACACATCCACATCGGAGTCCTCTTGAATCAGTTGATTGAATAAATAAACGGCTTCCGAGATCGATAGCATCGCCAAATCCTCAACCTCGTATTCCATGATGATGTTGTAACGGTTACCTTTTTCTCTTCTAGCCTTCCCAAAATAAACCTTAGATCTTATGGTATTCTGGATGGCTATCGCCATGTGTTCGATTATATGTGCAGGATATGTTCCTTCATTCAGCCTTTCAACGAACCCTCCTCTTCGATTTTTTGAACAGGTATGTTCTTTTAATTCTGGAAGTAAAGAAACCAACTTCTCAGCAAATTCAGGTGTTGAATAAACATCTACCAATTCACCAAGGTCTATGGTGACCTGTACCACTGGAAACATAGCGTGAATATTAGGCCCTCTGAAAAATCTTTTTTCAACTATTTCAACTTCATTTATCTGTTCGTCTTCATTTTGTGCGAGAGTTATCGCTCTTGTATTTGTTAAATTCATTTAGATCACCTTTGTAATCGTTTATTCTTCCTCGTGTATGGATATCTCCCTCTGTGTTATATCTCATATTTGGAAGAATTGGCCAAAGGAATGCGACCGTGTATATATAGCTATCGGTCAAGGCTATATAAATTCAGAACAGCTAAATATATTAAGAAAAAAGAAAATGCCCTATCCAAAAATTTATATCTGCTTTGATTCTATTTTTACTTGATGAAAGGATTGTTCATAGGACGGTTCCAGCCGTTCCACAAGGGACACATGGCAGTTGTAGAGCAGATGACAGAGGAATGTGATTCCATCATCATCGGTGTTGGTAGTGCTCAGAAGGAAAGAGAAATAAACGATCCTTTGTCTGGGGGAGAACGAGTAGATATCATAAAAAAAGTATTAAACAACAGATCACCTTTACCTTTTGAGGTCTACCCGATTCCGGATATAAACTGCTATCCAGCATGGGCACATTACATTAAAGCAATACTCCCTCCCTTTGGTAGAGTATATGCCAATTCGTCGGTGGTACTGCGTCTTTTTGAAGAGACTAGGATCGAAACGACCGAAGTTAAAGAAGTTAACAGAGATGAGTACTCTGGAACGGAAATAAGAAGAAGGATCGTAGAGGGTGAAGATTGGAAACACCTTGTTCCCGAAGAGGTGGTCGAATATTTAGAGGGGATAAATATGGAAGAGATGTTAAAGCCAACCATAGGGATTAGTTCTGAAACTGAAAAGAAAGCTGCACATTTATTGACAAAAAACGACCACACTATATCCACTGCAGAATCATGTACGGGAGGTCTGATCGCTCATAGACTCACGAATGTACCTGGCTCTTCAATGTATTTCTTATCAGGTATAGTTACTTACAGTAACGAGGCTAAGATAGAACATCTTGGCGTGGATAAAAATGAACTCCAGAAGAGGGGTGCTGTAAGTGCAGAGGTAGCCTCCCAGATGGCTGAAGGTGTTCGAAGGAAAATGGGTACAGATATAGGTTTAGCCACTTCAGGTATTGCAGGGCCGGGTGGAGGTACTGAAGAAAAACCAGTGGGTACCGTTTACATGGCATTGAGCGATAAAGAAGAAGTTCGATCTAGAAAATTCCATTTTTCCGGAAATCGTTGGGAAGTGAAACGTCAAACATCTGAAAAGGCACTTCAATGGATTATTGAATATTTTGAATGAAATTCTCAATCCATCTCGTCTATAATTCTTGCTGCTCTAAAAATAGATGTTTCGATATCTTTAAAATTTAACGAAGAGTTTACAATAACAGACAAAACCATCTTACGACCGGCGTTAACGATTACAATTCTATATTCACTAGAATCGATACTTATTTTATCCAATGGTTTTTTTCCAAGTTCAGCATTCGCAGTTCTTCCAGCACCCATTGCAGTGGCACACATTATTGAAAATGTATTATTATTAACGTTTCCTGGTAAATCAGAGGCTATAGAAGTTCCATCTTTATTCATCACAGCTGATCCATAAACCCCTAGTTCAGCTAGTTCGTCCAAGATATTCTCTAAATCGTCTATTTTCACCATCTTTTCACCCTTTAAAATTTAACGCTTATATCAAAAACGCATTCATCAGCACCTGTACTCTGACATTCCTTTTCTGTAACTTCTACTATGTTTCCCGTCTCTTTCTGATATATCAACGCTAACATACCTCTCATCCTATGGCAGGTGGGATTATCAGACCCTTCATTGACCTCGATACATCCCTTTGATTTAACCTGGGATTTGCCCAGCTCTACTTCATCCGCCCATCCCCTAGCTTGTATTAGTTTAGCAGCTTTGATTCTAAAATCGTCATTCTCTTGGACCACCTGCATTATGCCTTCTCCTATGACCTTACCTTCTCGGAAAAACAAACCTTCATAGGCGGTGGACATGACTTCTTTGTAAAATGACGCTATTTTTTGCAACTCCTCTTGAGATAATTTGACGAATTTCATTTGAGTCAACTCACGTAGGGATTCAAGTACTTTATCTACATTCGGGACAGATTAATTCACTGTTTTTGGAGACAAGTCTATCCGAGTAAACACCACAACTTTCACAGTATCCGGATATCTCACGTTCTCTTGGTTCACTGTACTCTTCTAACTCGTCCGGATGTTGTATCCTAGCATATTCTCTGGTGATATCCATAAGGGCGGGTGACAATTCAAGAATATCGTTCTCAGTGATCATCCCGATCATTTCTCCGTCTCGTGTGACAGGTAATCTTCGGATACCTTTTTCAGCCATGATCCTTGCGCAATCCAGTATAGTTTTATTTCCTTCGATGGTGTGAACGGGAGTAGACATTATCGCCTGAACGGTTACTTCGGAAGGATTCAATCCTTCTGCAACTGTATCGAAAACTATGTCGTTTTCTGTTATGATCCCCTCTATATCCTCTTTTTCATTCAACACGATGAGACTACCGACAGCTGCATCTTTCATAAGCCGGGCGGCTTTTCTAACAGTCTCATTTTTTCTAATTATTATAGGTGTGACCGACATCACATCTTGAATTTGAACGTCCGGATGTTCTAAAGTCTCCATTTTATCCCATATGAGTATAAAGAGTATAACTGTTTAAATTTTTCGAAAGAAAAAATATGGTTTAAGGAAATCCTCTTCTATCGAAAACTTTGAACTTCTAGTGAATAAAATCCGATACTTTCTCATCTAAAATACTTATATAGCTTTTCGATATACACATCCTAGGTAAAGATGGAATTCGAGCTTGAAGCAGTTCTCTCCTTCAGCGGAGAGATAGACGAGATCATAGATGATATATCTAAAGTTATATCCGCGGCAAACGAGGATATTCTAAAAAGAGGCATTCCAAAAAATGTAGAGTCTGGTGGAGCTTCTGTGGTTGAACACAGTGTAGAGGGTAAAGACCTTCATGTAAAGATAATATCCGATAGATATGTTAGAGCACATGATGGTATAGTTCGTTTGAGGAAAAAACTTAGTGAAGACATGGGTAAAAAACATCACGTGGGAGTTAGGGATGTTAAAATCGATCAATATCAGATTCGCTTTGAGTTAGAAGATGAACCAAAAAAGGAGATCAAATTACCATTTGTTGATAATATCAAAATCGACGGAAAAGAATGCGAGATATCTGTAAGCAGTCTTACAGAAGACCAACTTCAAAGAAACTTTGTAGATCGGATAATCAATAGAATCAAAGAGAAGGTTCATCACCAATATTATGAAGGAAAAGAGGAGAAATGGGAATTAGTTTGGGAATCTAAGAAGAAAGATATTATTTGGAATGAAGATCCGACGGAAGCAATGGAAGAAAGGGGTTGGATAAAGAAAGGTCCGACCAAAGGAAAATGGTTTTACCGGCCTCAGGCGGCAAAGATATTGAAAACCATGGAGGAGATAGCTGTTACCGAGGTCCTTAAGCCGCTGGGTTTCGAAGAAATAATAGAGAGCATCATGGTGCCCTTCGACGTTTGGATCGATACAGGTCACATGGAAGGTATACCAAACGAAGCCTATTACATTTCAGAACCTAGAACAAGAGATCCTGAGGAGTGGGAAGAGATGATCGATGAGATCAAGATCTCTCGTGATGTTCCAATAGAAAAGTTAGATCAGATGACAACCGCTCCAAGAGCCGGGGTCTGTTATGCACAATGTCCCATAATTTATTGGTCTCTCAAAAACCGCACCATATCCGATAACAGTTTACCGGTGTTGATCTTTGATAAAACATCTCCCAGTGCAAGGTATGAGTCCGGGGGACGTCACGGCATCGAAAGAGTGGATGAATTCCACCGTATAGAACCTGTATATATCGGTACGAAAGAGCAGTTGATAGATCTGAAAGAAAAACTTATCGAAAGGTATAAGTTCGTATTTGAAGATATCTTAGAACTCGAATGGAGGATGGCCAATGTGACTCCTTTCTATCTTCAGCAAGCGGGAGAAGAAGAAGAGGACGGGGAAACGGAATTAGGAACCGTTGACTTCGAAGCATATCTCCCCTATCGAGGTAGTAGAGAAGAAAGTGAATGGTTAGAATTCCAGAATCTTTCTCTTTTCAAAAAGTATACTGACTCGTTTAACATCAAGTCTCAAACCAAAGAACTTTACTCTGGATGTACAGGTATCGGTCTAGAAAGGTGGGCATCGGCATTCCTAGCTCAGAAGGGTTTAGATCCTGAGAATTGGCCGGAAGAATTTATAAAAAGATTCGGGGATATGCCTAAAGGAATCGAATTACTTTAGTTCGAATCCCCTTAATCCAACCAAAAAGTAGTTATATTAATTATATTTACTTGCAATTTACCTTACCGACGTAGATCGGTATTATATGATTTAAAATCCTCAAGATTCAAAGGAGAATTACCATGGCTAGGCAAAAATCCAGGCGTGCAGGAAGACGTGTTAAAGATAAATGGAAATCAAAGAGCTGGTATAGAATAGTAGCTCCAGAAATGTTCGATGGAGCTGTTGTAGGAGAAACACCTGCTGCTGAACCTGAAGAACTGTTAGGAAGGACCGCTTCCATCAGTATGCAGGACTTAACCGGCGACTTTTCTAAGGTTCACATCAAAGCAGAATTCAAAGTGAACGGCGTAAGAGGAGGGGAGTGTGTGACCAGATTCGTGGGTCATGACATGACCAGTGACTATATCAGGAGATTGACACGTAGAAGAAGATCCAAGATAGATTCGGTTTTCGATACGAGGACCAAAGAAGGTTATCAAGTGAGAATTAAGGTTTTATCAGTTACCGATAAGAGGATAAACTCTTCCATTAAACAATCACTCAGAAAGAAGATGAAAGGGATATTGGACGAAGAGGTTCCAAAATCAACCTTATCTGAACTTGTAAGTAAAATGATCTTCAGCAGTTTAGCGAAAAAGATAAAGAAAGAAACTAAAGAGATCTATCCTCTGAAGAGGGTCGAGATACGTAAATCTGAAGTACGATCCGTTCCCAGCGACGAGGAACTCGACGAGAGGATCATCAGTCAGGAAGAGTTGGATAAAGAAGCTGAGGAAAAAGAAGATGAAGAGACGTCCGAAGAGGTAATGGAAGAGGTCAAGGAAGAAGAGAAAAAGAAGACCAAACCCGAAGTCATAAAGGAGTTCCAGGAGATAGAGGGCGTTGGTCCTACCATGGCAGAAAAGCTATATGATGGAGGATACAAATCCATTGAAGAGTTAAAAGAAGCCACTAAAGAAGACCTTAAAGACGTTGAAGGAGTTGGGCCAGCTTTCTCTGAAAAGATCATCAAGGCTCTTCATCGAGAAGAGGAATAATATTTTTATCGCAAAGTCGGGGTAGCTCAGCCTGGCGGAGCGCTAGACTCATAGGGAATGACAAAAGCGTTCCTATTAAAAAAAGATGAACAGGTATTCTTCCTGGGAAATCTAGAGGTCGCGGGTTCAAACCCCGTCCCCGACACTTATTTTGTTTTAAAGGGTAAGGGGTTTGAATCGGAGGTTCACGAGTCAATCCGTGATTGACGAATTGTCGGAAAACGAACGGTATGAGTTTTCTCTACAAAAACCCCGTCCCCGACATTTATTCTTTTGTTTTTAAGTAAATTGTTTTACAGTTATCTGATTTGAAGCAGGATCTAAAACGATCACCTTTGCGGGGTCTGGCTGTATATCACGCATCTTTTGGTATTCTGTTTGGTCCTGCCAGGTTGATGAGTTTATCATTATGGTACCGTGATAATCCTCGACTTGAGTTTTATGGATATGACCTGTCACAAACACATCTGGCAGTTCGTCTATAACAAGTAGATCTTCCTTCTCAGGTGCTATCGGTGTCTTCTCACCGTAAACGGGTACCAGGTGACGTCTTTCCATCATCTCTCTCATAGCTGTAATGGGATGGTCAGTATCAACGTGATTCAATTTATCTGAAAGGTCGTTAATACTTCTACCGTGATACATCAATATCTTCAAACCATCTATATTGATAAAAGCAGGGTTTCCATAGAATTTCACATTTTCCTGGAACATCTCACGTACTTCTTCAGGTAAACAAGGTTGTGGTTCTGGGTTCCTTACGATATCGTGGTTACCTGGGATCGTGATGATAGCTATGTTTTTTGGAAGTTTTTTTATCATCTTTGCAAATTCCCTATATTGTTCAAAAATATCCACAATCTCAAGTTCATCTTCTTGATTCGGATATATACCTATACCATCTATTAAATCACCAGATATGATGATATATTTGATATCCTTAGCTTTTTCACTGTCGGAGTTTATCCATTCTACGAACCGATTCCACTCTTCCTTCAAAAATGTGTCACTCCCAACATGGACATCTCCGATAAAAGCTATCTTACCTTTAAAATCTCTATGACTTTGAGACCGTATTTTTGGGACACCAGGCCTTATTATATCTTTAATGGAAAGGGTAACATCATAGTCCTTTCTCTTATCCCAAACGCTGCCAATAGCGAGTATAACTTCATCTTCTAGTAGATCTTTCTCGAATGCAGGATTCCCAGGTGATATGAAACCTCGCATTATACCAGTAGGATCCTCTAACTGCAGTATCTTGTTCCCATTATTGGTTTCGTGTATATCTCCGACCATTGCTATGACTTTTGCGTTCCCTTTCCTTTTTTTAGCCGAGGCTATATCGATGATTCCGTTGCTCTCTCTTCTTTTAGACAAAATTGATCGCAGTTTTTCGTACCTATTGTTGAAATATTTTGTAAAATCATCTATAACCCCTGTACAGGTCGAATTACCGGTAATATCTCGTATTACCTGGATATTTTCACAAAGGGATGCAGTACCTTCCGTCTCTGTTATGAGTTCAGTAGTTGTTTCAACAGATTCTTCAATTCCGCTTCCTTTTTCAACATATGATTCTATAGCATCTCTGCCGATCGGGAATGGTAAATTTTTCTTTTCTAAAAGACCTTTAACGATTGAATTGGGATCATCCTGACTTTCGAGGTATTCCCAGGCACTGGGGGATATCAATGTATTTTTTTCTGTGACTTTTCGAAGTATTTCTTCGTGCATCCCAATCATTAACATACATCTAACAATTGATAGATAAGTCTTTTTAAATCTATGTCATCATTATGTAAATAGAACTATTTTTTAAAGGTATTTAATCAGTAAGAATTCACCATTTTATCCAAACTTTATCAAGGGGTCTTTTAGGAACTTTAAGTACATCATCCTCATGATGATACTCGACTACATTTTCACTCTCTACGACTTCTGGATTCTCCGCAGGGAAACCTAGGGCAACCAGGTAGATTAATTTAAAATCGGATGGGAACGGTAATATTTCCTGAAGTTTTTCTCTATCAATACTACCCAATATACAAGAGCCGACGCCTTCGTTCCAAGCTGTTAAACATATGCTTTGAGCAGCTATCCCTGCATCTATATCCCAGCCATATCCTTCTTTTTTCAAAATACCTATGTATGCCCTTGGCATTTCGGACTCATCCGGTTCCCAGTCAAGGTATCCCGCCCAGTTAGTATATCTAAATACTTCTTTTAGTTTTCTTGTAATACTTATAAATTTCAAGGGTTGTTTATTAGCGGCTGACGGAGATAGTCTTCCAGCGTTGACACATTTTTCTAAAACATCAGAAGGGACAGATATATCTTCAAATCTTCGTATACTTCTCCTACCAATTATAGCATTATATGTATCCATTTTACCAATTCCGAATCAAACCTTTCTCTTATATGTTTTACTTTATGACTTATACATCCTCACATTTTGGGCAAATACTTTTATAGGTTATTAAAACTACATGAGATATATACTAAATTTGTCCAACATGGTGAAAAGTATGTATAATAGCGAAAAGCAACTCTCGAAGATTTTGAGCTTGGCAATATTATTTTTGCTTGTAACTGGCGTATTAATACCAGTTATGAGCGGACATTCTGAAACAGAAGCACAGACGGAATCTAATGATATCGAACCATTGTCTGATGACGAATGGTTGATCGACAGGACTGTTTATGTGAACAGTTCTAGACAGATCGATAGTCATATAACTATAACAGGCGATGGTGAATTGATAATCAATGATTCTATTTTGACTTTATTGATCGATGAATACCATCCCTGGGAGATACAGATATTGGATGGCGGTAGGTTGGAATTACAGAACAGTGCAATAACAACTCAGCCTAAAGAAGACCTTCTTAGACCATTTATAAAAACAAATATCTCCGCCGATAACGGGTCTGAAATATTGATGGAGCAGGGTTCGTCATTCAGATTCCCAGGATGGGTATATGTCCAAGATTCAACTTTCACCATGAGGAATTCATCTTTTGAAAGAGTTCCCGATGATAGGATACCGTTCAACGATGCTTTGTTGATCAATGACAACAACGATTGTCCAAGATTTACGGCTCATGCCAACTCCCAAGTATTATTTGAAGACTCTGAGATAAATGATTATTATAGAAATGGTGAACTCGACGAGATGGAATGGAGAACTTTTGTTGAAGAATTGAACGAAGAAGATGGAGAATATTATCATTTGGAACCAGAGGACACACTCACCATAAATGACTGGTATCTTCATGATCCAGATCTTACTCTAGGTGATTACAGATATGTGAATCCATATAACAGGATCAGCGCTCTATATTTAGAGATAATATACGATACTGAAGAGAACTACACTGCATCAAGTCCAGTAGAGTACAACGTGAGCGGTGATTGGAAAACCGCTTTGCAGGTAGAGCCTACAGACACGAGAACCGATGATTACAGTGATATTTGGGAATTGGATCTAGATGAGTTCTATAAAGGGGAATATATGGATGAAGAATACTTTTTGAAGGAACTTGATGTAAGACTCACAAATGATGATACGATCGCCGAGAATAAAAATATATCCATCGACAAAGTAAATTTGATCTCTCAGTACAATAATGATATCTATATTCGAGATTCAGATATGACCGTTATCAACAGCCAAATCGATGTTGATTACAGGGCTGCCGATACCGATCCCAGAGATGCCAATTTTGAACCCACTGATGATACTACATGGATGCAGGACGCTAATATGGAAAGGTCCGCAATCAGGATGATCAATTCATCATTCAGGTCATTTGGTGTTTACCCTCAAGATGAATGGGATCCTGACGGAGACCCGTTCTTGATCGCTGATGAAAACTCTAAAAATCAAACTTGGTACTACAGATGGGTAACCGTAACAGCATTAGATGCTGCGGGTACCCCACTTCCAGAGACCAATATAACGGCTATTTTAGATGAAAGCTATAAAGATTTATCCGAGGCCCTCTACGATAACGTTGTCGAACGGAATAATTTGACTGATAATCCAAAAGTCTGGGATTACATGAATAGAACAGGAAAAGGTTATTATGATATCGAAAATGAAACATTCGTAACCAACGGTGATGGACAGGTTACTTTATTTTTGATAAGCGACAGAGTTAATCACCCCCAGGATTGGCCAAATACAAGAAGTGTAGGTGATTATTTCGTCGAGGGAGAACATACCGATGTAGGTACAGCTACAGGTGAGATCAACCTTGAAACCTTCCCTAACATGAACGAAACAGCTACCTTCCACGAGTTCGAATTGGTATTTGATGAAGAGATCCCCTTACCGGACTTCAACGTTACAGATGATGATTTTAGAATACTCGAGGATGGTACCGAAGTGAGATCTGTTACAAGAGGTACTGAGTTGGAACTTGAAGCTACTGTAAACAATACAGGAACTAGAGATGCAGAAAGCGACATCGAGGTTG
>JAFDTG010000015.1 GCA_019594235.1 Candidatus Saliniplasma halalkaliphilum
ATCCTGCTGCCAATAAGCTTCTTGATTAAGTGTGCCATCTCCTTGCGACTCGGCACTAACATATATGGAACCGCCTTCATTGTAATTCTCGGAATCCCATCTAGCTTCGCCTTGAGATACCAACTCTGTAAGTGTCCATGGATCATAATTATCATGGAAGTTCCCGTTCTCTACTAGTTCTTCCATCTGCATCAGCTGATTACCAGTCAAACCAACCGATGTCCCTTCCGCTTCCTCTTCACTCTTCGGTTCGACCATCCAGAAGGAATTTGGATCGCTGTAAGAGAATTCATCAGTGATGTTAACATGTTCTGTTTCATTCCAGTCCCATTCGGACACAACGTTCGTGTGAACGTCCTCGTACTCTTCGCTTAAATACTCCAACGGCTGCTCTGCATTTATGTTGGCGATAGTAGCTTCGTGGTTCCAATTGTCACCTCCGTTCTCCATATCATCCCAGAAAAAGTAAACTGGTTGACCTATCACTGCGTGGTTGTTGAATCCCATGGTGTCTCTATCACCTTCTTCCTCGTTCCCGATCTCCTGCACGTTCTGGAGCGGATCGACCAATACTCTTATCGGCCTTCTACTACCGGCGAAACTAGGCCGCCATGAAACTTCTGCTGTATGGAAACTATCTCCAGAAACGTATATACTTTCAGAAGCTATGGTGGATGTACCATCTTTGAATCTAATGAGTGCACTAGAACCAGTGAATCCAACGTTCTGGATCGAAGCTGTTAAGAGATATGAGTGTCCAAGTACAGGATTGTCAACTTCTGGTTCTATATCGACATCAGCAACTCTTAACTCAACTCTTTCGTCTTCATTTCCGAACCACTTTGTTAACATGTACATATATTCTTCACGTGCTGCTTCAGCTGTTAAGTTAACTGGTTCATCGTAACCATCTAACTCAGCGAATTCTTCGTACCACTCCTCATCTACGTTAGGTCCAGCTATATGGGACAAACCAATTCCAGAGTAGATCGTTCTAAAATCATCTTCTTCATCTTCATATCTGGAACCTACGGTGTTTCCATGTTCATCCGTGAAAACGGATTCGCCAGCCCCAGCCTCAAAACTATAAAAGTCAGATATTCCTCCAGAATCCACTAAATAATCCATTCCGTGAGTGAAAGGATCACCAGTCACTCCATGAACCTCTTCTGGATTTTGTATAGGTTCTGTAGTATCTGGATTTATACCCAAATAATTAATCACGAAATCTCTATATCTGCCTCTAATATCTTCGATCACTCTATGCCCCTCAAGATAAAAGGATACGAAGGTATTATCATCTAAATAGCTTTGGATATTAGCCACGTCATCTTCTGTAAGAGGTGGATAATCACCTTCGTTGTCTTCGGTTGCATTTCCAATACTCCAGTAAACCGAATTATAGTTCCCCATCAATTCAGAATCTGGACGGTCATCAGGTTCAATAAGATAATAGTCATACGAGTACCCCAAACTTTCGATATGATTCACAAGATGCGATGTGGTGTTTGGTCTTGTAGTTTCACTTTCATCGGCATCTACTATCAATACAGAATATTGGACGTTGATAGTCGTATCGAAGTCAGTATAAGTTATATCATTGTTCCACACATTGGTTTCTTCGATGCGGTTGAAGGGATCCACTTTGATAACTAGATCGTGTGAACCGACGGGTTGGGCACTCCAATTAAAGGTAACCTCTTCAGAACCTCCATCTGGTTCTAGTGTAACTTGCATCCTTTGAGTAGTATCCAACCTACCGTTAACGTACAACCTCACGTCTGCAGTCTCTTCAATTGGACCATTATTTCGAATAGTTGCTGATACTTCAACCTCTTCCTGGTACATAGGAGTTCTCGTACTGAACCACTGATCAGAAACTGCGATATCTCTCCCACTTGTATGCTCCATATTAGCTAACCATTTGATAATTCTATAAGCTAGCGTAGAATGTCCGGACCTTATCGACTGCATTTGTATCGAGTTAACAGCCACTTTATATCTAAATTCACTATTGTTATACGAGACACCCACATAATTATCACCAGCTAAACCATCTACCATCATTGGATTTGCTTCTTCATCTGCTAGAGACTCTATATAATCTCCATTCGAAGCGAAATCTTGATTGACTGGGAAAGATAAGTTCTCAAGGATTCCAGTACCATTCAGCTCATTCTGTTGAGGTGCTCCCTTGTCTTCCTCAAAAACAGCTATTCCGAGATAATCACTTACGAATTGATTATTTCCAATATCCTCCATTACTCCTTCACCTATAAGCCATAGATTGTTTCCTGCTTCCAAAAAGTCTTCCAGATTCTCGATATCTTTATCTGTCAAAGTGTCTTCTGTAGCTCCACCTGTTACCCATATTAAGAGATCGTACCTCTCTATCCTTTCATCAGAAGGTCCATCGGCTTCTGGTCCACCTACCATATATGTATCGTAGGAAAAGTCAGCACCGCTCAAGGCGTTTTGAATCAATGAAGTTTCCCTAGTACCAGTTGGATCGTCATCAACGACAAGTATAGCAGGTTTTACATAGATCGTTCTGCTGGCTTCTACTTCTTCAACATCTCTGTAATTTTCTCCTCCTGGTGATTCAACAGCAGTCACATCAACTGTTATATTGTGTTCTCCACTACCGTTAACGTTCCATGTGGCGCTAATATCTCTTCCTCCACCAGCGGCTACCCTTACGTTGTTGATTATACCAACAACCTCAACATCACCATTAGGTCTCTTATCCCACACAGTTACATTTACAATAGCACGGCTACCACCGTCATTTTCGATCACACTATCCACTCTCAAACTTTCTCCACTTGTCGGAGAAGTGGGGTTAAAATAAATCTTATTTTCGTCAACTAGTATATGTGGCCTTTCTCTAAGATCTGACCTAGCTCCCACGTTTAGGTTAATATACGCTCTTGAGGAGGCACCTTCACTATCTTCTGCTCTAACTTCCAGATGATATGTCCGTTCTTCTTCATCATTTGTAATATTTACTTCTTTTTTGAATTCATTACCCATAACATTCTCATCGTGCGTTAAATTAACGAATCCATCGTAATCGTTAAGGCTGCTAAGATCAATAGTTACATTAAGTACAGAATCTGTTGGATGAGTAACTCTTGCATAAACAACAACTTTATCTCCCCTTTCAACATAATTCTTCCATTCGGGTTGGTAATATACACCAGTGTCCCTGATCCGAGGTCTTTCAATAATTGCGGCCAGTGAAAGTTCAGTACTCCAAATCAATTGATTATTTATATTGTCACTAACTAATATTTCTGCAACAGGGTCTTCTATGTCATCCTCATCCTCCCAATCCACTAGGTCAGAGATATCTATTTCAACTATTTCACCGATATCCCACATATCGTCTTCACTTAAAAGTCGAAGCTCTTCCATATCGTATGTAAATCGAGAGGAATTACCATCGATTATCACAAAAAATGTTGTATCATACATATCGATAGATTTCCCACCTTGATGGGATATTGATATATTTTCATCCTCCATAGTAAACTCAGCGTCCATCTCAGTGTAGGTTCTTCTATCAGGTGTTTCTAGATGGCTTACAGTAGCGAAGATAGAAGAAAATAAAACCACTGTAATACTTAGTATCAAAATAGTACCCACAACTTCAGACACTGCATCTTCATCATCAAATATATTGCGTTTTAGCATTAGCTATAGCCTCCAAAAAGTCGTATATACCTTCAAATCCGGTCTGTCCGTATATAAACATTATGTGGAAATTACCATATTTGTGATGGTAAATAAGATAAACACAAGATTTTCAAATCATTTTTTCCATTATTATTATATATGGTAAGGGACATATCATATAACATTATACATAAAAGGTGTTATCGATGGGAGAAGAACCTAAAATAGGAATAGTTGATAGATTTAAGGGTTATCTTAATCGTAAACCGATCACTCCATCTTCCCGGGCTGATAGATACATAACAGAGAACTTACCAAACTATATAGAAGAATACAAACTGGCAGACAGAAGCGATCTAAAAGGTGTAGACAAAAGATTGGAGGAGTTTGATCGGGAAATAAGTGAACTTAAGAACTGGAAGGAGAAAACTAAAGACCGACATAAAATAGTTAGAAAGAGGATCGAAAGACTAGAAAAGAAATACGGAATGGAGGATTGATATTGATGACTGGAATCGACGTGTTAATTATAATTTTTATACTGATAATCGTCTTCTTGGTATATTTTTACTTTAGAAACAGAGTACGCAAGAAAGCATTGACCGAAACTTACGGTCATGAACCATCCCATATGGAACTTTATTTTGAAGAGTATTTTGAAGACATAACAGATAACTGGGACCTTATGCGAAAGAACGAAGTCAGAAATTGGGCCGATGAGATGGGTAACAGGTTGAATACGGTTTCTGATGAAATCGGCACTTTAAAAAAGAGAAAGAAACGGGTGGATTCAGAATTTAGTAATATAGAGAACAGAATTAAAAAGATGGAAGATGAATGGGAAATGGAGATGGAAAAATGACTTTAGCAGATACTCTAGTGAACAATTTCTTCATTATTTTTTACTCGGTAGTGATTATTCTGATATTGGCTGTAATAGCCAAGATTTTGAATACAAGAGAAAGAGAAAAGACCAGAAGGCAATTATCAGATTTAAGGTTCAAATCTAAGAAACTAGACATCTTAGAGAAGAAGAAATATATTAAAGAACTGAAAGAGGCTTCCATGGTTCTTAGGGATGATGAAAAAAGCCGATTAGATGAGATAAATAGAGATAAAGCAGTCCTTTCGAGAAGAAGTTTAGCCATGATGAATGAAATTGAAGAGAGGATGCAAAGGCTGGAAAGGGGAACCGATAATGCAAAACTTATGAGGACCATGAATGAGATAAAAAATGTGGAAAATGAATTGTTTAGAAAGGGTGGTGACAAAAAATGAATGAATATTTCGAAAGTGAATTCTTTAATAAAAATGTAAAAAAAGGGAAGAATGTATTAGATAGGATAGAGAGTTTCCTATTCCCTGGAGAGATGGTGATCGACGGTACTGGTTATGAAAGAAACTTACTCGACAAAAGAGTAGAAAAATATTTGGACGATCACTTTGAAGAGTATATCCAAGAATTTGGGTTGATCCGAGAATTAGAACTAGAGATATATGAGTCTAGATATGAAACACTTTTAAATGATATAGATGATATCAATGAATTTCAGGAGGATATCGAGTCGGAACTCGCATCGATGAAAAGGCGTTTGGATAAGCTAGAATCAATTTGATAGAGGTGTAAACCTTTGAATAATAGAAAAAAAGCATTGATCAAAAGGATAGTCAACAGCTATCTACTAGTACATAAAGATAAACCCTATGCCAAGTTGAAACTCTTACAAAAATATCTCAAATCTAAAAAAATAGCAGATGTCGGTATAAGAGATTTGAAAAACATGGTAGATGAACAGTTAAAAGCTGAACGGATGAAAGATAAGATATCACAAGTAGAAGCGAAATTATTTACTAGAGACGATACACCTAAAAAGAATAAATTTGGATCTGCATTTTGTAAAAAGTGTATGATGTATAAAGATTATGAGAAAGAATGTCCTTACTGTGGTAGTTTAGAGATGAGTTTATAGGAGAATGTATTGATATGAAGACTATAACGTATTCAGACATAATAAGGCAAAATGTTGACATGCCTGAGAGCTCTGAGAGAGCGAAAATAGTTGATATAACTGCTGAGAAACAAGAAAAATATTGGGTATCCTACGGCGTTATTATCGAAACTGGATTTTTGGATAGTAAAGCAAGATTTTATCCCAATAGACTATTAGAAAATGTATCTCATGATACACCAATCAAATTAAAATCCGTCAAGGACAAACATGAACGTAGAGGGAATTGGCTATTATCAAAAATTAAAGGCTCAAAAATTTTAACTGAAGATAAAAAAGAGGTTGGTCGCGTCTACGATTTTGAGATATTTATAGATAGGGACCCATGGATAATATGGAAGCTATTAGTGAATCCCCTGGGAATTTCTCCGATGAGGAGAAGGATGAGGATCGGAACCAAATATATCAAGGAGTACAAAAAAGGTAAATTGTATTTAAAAAGCGGATGGAAAAGGGGTGATTAGGTATAAGTTGGACTTTGTATACAGTCATAATAATAATACTGATAGTATTTGTTATATTAGTTATGAGGTTATTTGCTAAGAGAAAGGCATTGAAGGAAAAAGAATCTTATCGATCTGAGATAAATGGGAAGATCAAGAACGTAAATTCTAGATTAAAAACCGTCAGAAAAAAGATCCCTAAAAATATCAAAGTAGAATTATCAGAACATAATGATTAGTGGCTCTTGAAAAGACTTAAATATTCGTTAAACAATCTTATTTTGTCAGAAATTAAGGATGGGATGCCTTGATGTGCAGATATGAATATGGTAATGGAAAATGCGCACACCCAAATAATCTATCTTTGGATTGTGTCGGAGAAGGAAAATGCGTTTATACATGTGATAACAAACAAATCGAAGAAGTTGAAGAAGCTCTTTCTTTTAAAATGGAAAACGAACAGGACGATAAATGTCCTAAAACTCAATGTGGACTCTATTGTGAAAAGTACAATAGATTTTATTGTGCCGGGGAAGAGAATTGTAATGACAAGAACGAATATTTTGAACATATGAAAACATACGGCGGTATAGATATTGGTGAATCAGATGAACACTCTTTCTAGATCAAGCTTCTAAGTCATCTCCACCAAAAAACGAATCTTGAACTGCTGTGTATATTTCCTCTAATCCGAATGGTTCAGATGCAGATATAGCTGGTATCTTCTGCTGGAGTCCTAAATTCTGTATCCCTTTTACCAATTCCAGACCGATTTGAGTTTCAGTTGTACCCTCGTCTCTTAGAGCGGTATCCAACTCCCAATGGTCTTCGCCCCATTTTTGAATATTTTCAATATCTTTATCAGATAACATGTCTGCTTTTGATATAACTGGGAAGAAAGGTACATCAAATCTGAATTGAGAGCTACCTGCGAGTAAAAATAGAGATACGAATCCATTTGGATGTTTTGATATAATCGGATCGAATAAAAATGTTATCAATGATCTGTCTCCAAGTGTTCTCACCAACTCTCTACTAGCTCTTCTAAAAGTGAATAATTCCATCTGTCCCGGTGTGTCTATTAAGAAGTAATGGCATTCAAATTCATCCATAACTTTCTTGATCTCTAGTGCGTTCATAGCTATCATGTCAGCACAGGCAATCTGAGCCCCATTTGGTCCGAGGCCATATTCTTCCATAACAGCTGATAGTGAAACCCAATCTCTAATGTCTATATCGGGTTCGTACGGTAGACTTTCAGCACCAGGATCTAGATTAACTATTACTGCTTGATATCCCTGTCTATCCATCCATAATTTGAATTCCTTAGTCAAGGTTGTTTTACCGGAACCTGCTGTTCCTATGAAGTATAGATTCACTGCCATAACTAGGGATTCACTGAATGTGCAATAAAATTTATGGTTATCCCGGCAATGTTGTCATCAGCACAGTGAGTTCTTCTTCGTCGTCCTCTTCTTTCTTTTCGATTTTCCGTAATTTTTCTCGAGTCTCTTTGAAGATCTCTCGGAGTTCATCGATAGCCTCCTTAGAAAACGGAATTGTTTCCGTAGCGACCCAACCAACTTCATAATCGATCCTCTTGCAATTCTGAATATACCTTATCCCTTTATTAACCATACCTTTAACTGTGCCTAGTGCAGCTAATTTGTAATTAATTTTTTCTTCCAATTCTAGATCATCCCAGACTTCGTAGGAATCTAACCATTCTTCTTCAACTGCATAATATCTTGAAACTAGATTACCATGTGTCTCCTCTCTACTAACGTGTATTAATCCTGAATCGAGAAGTTTATGGACATGGTGGTGTACTGTTTGGGGTGTAAGATCAAGTTTTTTGGCTAGGTCACTGATAGTGCGCTCCTTTTCTAGAAGTAATGCCATCACTTGCAATCTAGAAGCATTTGATAAAACTTTTATTTGATTAACGGTGGGTTTTAGGTCCTCGGCCATATCGACACCTTTCGAACTTATCTAACCGATACTAAGATTCCGAAATATTTAAATATTACCCTCTATCATAGAGCATATACACAATAAGACGGTATCGAAACGATAGTTATAACGTATAACGCTATTGTTAACTAATACCGTACCTAAGAGGTGATAAAGATGTTAAGAAGAAAAGGAGTAGCAAAAGATAATAAGTGGGCGAATTGGTCGTTAGAACTGGCAAGAAACCAAACATAAACCATATGAATACAATATTCAGCCCTACTCGCCCACAGAAACCTTTTCCATTTGAATTTTCTATATAATGCTGTTCTCAGTACTCATAGGGATAATCATTACTTTAAGTTCATCAAAGTTTTTTCATCATCGAACAGCATGAGATATACATCTTATTGACTTAATAAATATTTCTAAAAGGAAACCACCCAAAAATATAATTCCTATATCTACATACTAATAATGAGGTCTTTAATTATGCAGTTTCCCGCTGGTAAAACCATTAGAAGTGAATTTGGTGGAGAAGGAGTAATAGATGAATTTATAGAGGTCATATTTGACAAAAAGATAGAAGGTTATCTGAAATCTAGTCTGACCGAAGGCGATGTTCGAAGGGAAGGTGCTCTATTTTTCAAAAAAGGTGTCCTCATTGCTGGAATGTATAAAGGAAAGAAAAAAACAGCAGGTAAAAAATCTATTCGAAAAATTTCTCGCGATTCTATGAACTCTGATTGTTTATTAGAGATTCATTCATATTCATACGGTTCCTCATCAATCAGTGTAAATCATGTTCTTTCTAATTTTACCGAAGAAATTGAGGTAGAAAAAGATTTGAATGTAAAATTAGAGATCGATCGTGGGAAACGCGATGAATCTAAAAGAAAATCTGAGGTAGAAGAGACAAAGGATCTAGAATCATCAGACTTTGATATTTCTGACGAACCGATAGACATAGGTGAAATAGGCACTTTTGAAGGTATCCCAAGTACTACAAAGGTTCCAGAAGGGGAAGACATTGTTGAAAGGGCTGAGAAGAAAGTGAAGGATATACGGGAAGGCCGTCTTAGAGAAGAACTTGAGAGGGTTCGTAATGAACTCAAAGATAAAAGAAGAGCGTTGAGAGAAAAGGAAAGAGTTCTCAACCAGAGGTCCGATGAATTAAAACAAAAAGAAAATGTATTGAAAGAAAAAGCTCAAAAGATAAAAAATGAAAGAGACAAGGTCAAAAATATATGGAAACGGATGAAAAAAGAAAGCAATAAAGCTAATAAAGCAAAAGATGAACTCGAAAAGAAGATCAGCGAACAGATAAGCCGGGAAGAAGAACTCATGGAGAAAGAAAGAGAACTAAGAAACCTTGAAGAAGAATTAGAAGAATGGAAAGAGGATATAAAATCTAGATCATCCAAGTTAGGGACGATGGAGGAGGAGTTGAGCAGTTGGGAGAGAGACTTGAAAAAGAAAGAAGAGAGATTAGATTGGATGGAAGAAGACTTAGAGGAGAGGGAAGAGAACGTTTTCGATAAAAACAAGGAATTAGAGGAACGAGAGAAATCTATAGAGAAGAAAGAAAATAGATTGGAAGAAAAAGAAAGTCAGTTGAATAAAGTCAAGGATAGTATAGATAAGAGAAAAAAAGAAATCCAACTCAAAGAAGAAGAAATCGGTATGAGGGAAGAAAGGTTGGAGGACAAGGAAGAGAAACTAGAAAAGGACAGGGAGAAAATAGATGAATTGAAACAAGGTCTCAAATCTGACCGGGAATCGGTAAGGAACATGAAAAAAGAATTACGGGGAAAAGAGAAGACGTTGGATCAAAGGGAGAAAAAACTAGACGAGCGTGAAAGCGAACTGGAAGCTTTAGAAGATGAAGTAGAGAATAAGAGTGAGGATTTAGATGAAAAGTCTATTAAACTCAATGAAAGAGATATTGAACTATCTAAGAGGGAAAACGAGCTAGATGATAAGGCAGATAAAGTCATGAGGGCAAAAGAGGACCTTGATGAAAGAGAAGAAAGACTTGACGATTTAAAAGAGCGCTTAGAAACTAGAAAGTCCAGATTGAACAGTAAAGAAAAAGAGATAAAAGAGCGGGAAATAGAGATAGAAGAAGAGTTAAAAGAACGAGAATCTCAATTGGAAAAGAAAGAAGAAGAAACAAAGGATCTTAAGAAGTCTCTTAACGGAAAGAAAGGAGCTTTACAAAAGAAAGAGAATCGATTAGAAGAAAGAGAAGAAGAGATATCTGAAATTGAAGATAATCTAGACAGCAGGGAAGAAAAAATCAAAGAAAAGGAGAATCAACTCGAAGCATTAGAAACCGAACTTCAAGAGAAAGAAAAAGAACTAGATGAAACACGCAGTGAACTTGAAGATGAAAGAGAGAATATGCAAAAAGAGCTTAGTGAAAAAGAAGATGAACTTGAACGGGAGAGAGCGGAATTTAAGGGTGAGAAAGAAGAATTGGACGAAAAGAGAGACAAGATAAAACAAAAATTATCCGAAATAATCGAGGAAAAAGAAGAATTAGAAGAAAGGAAAGAAAACCTCGATGAAAGAGAAGAAAAGGTTGAGGAGAGAGAAGGAGTTCTAAATCAGCGTGAAGAACGGCTGGACGAATTAGAGAAGGAATTAGAAAAGAAAGAAGATCGACTTGAACGAAAAGAAAAATCAATAGAAAAAAGGGAAGATCAAATAGATGAAAAAGAGACTACCCTAAAGAGTAAAGAGAAATCATTAAAAGAAATAAGAGCGGGTCTTGAAGAGATATAATTATCTATCAAGACCTTCTGCTACTTTCTCAATTCTTTCCAAGGCTTCTTTTATATTTTCTGAAGAGTTAGCGAATGACATTCTTAGATGGTTTTCTCCCTTGTCACCAAATGCTGAACCAGGTGTTGTAGCCACCTTTGCCTCTTTTAAAAGATGAAGTGCTAATTCCATACTATCCATCTTAAAATCAAACCTTGGGAATGTGTAAAAAGTGGAATTAGGATTTCTACATTCGAAACCGTCAATTGCATTCAATCCATCTACGATTATTTTTCTTCGTTTTTTATAGGTTTGAAGCATTTCATCGATAGCTTTGTCTCCTTTTCTCAACGCTGATACACCCGCTTTCTGGGCGAAAGAGGTAGCACATGTTATAGAATGCGTTTGAATCTTTATTATGTTGTCAAGAAGGTCCTCATGAGTTAAAAGCCATCCTAATCTCCATCCTGTCATGGCATAGGATTTAGAAAATCCGCTTATAGTGATTGTTCTATCTCTCATACCGTCAAAAGAGCCAATCGAAATATGTTCACCTTCAAAGATTAGGTTTTCGTAAACCTCATCACTAATAACCAGGAGGTCATTATCTATTGCAATGTCTGCGATGGCCTTTAAATCATTCTTAGGAATAGTCATACCCGTAGGATTTGAAGGGGAATTCAGTACAATCAGTTCAGCTCTAGATGATATCCTTTCATTCAAGGTTTCTATATCTAAAGAATAATCTTCCTCCTCGATCAACGGTAATCTTCGGGGTATACCATCTGCGAATTTTATCATAGGTGCATATGAAACCCAACTAGGGTCTGTTATTATCGCTTCAGCCCCATCATCTAAATGAGCTAAAATAGACATGAAAAGAGCTTGTTTTGTAGGCGTGATTAACACATTTTCTTTTTTGAAATCTAGATTGTTAAAGCTTCTACTTTTATCTGCTACTGCTTCTCGCAACTCAGGTATTCCTTGCGGGGTTGTGTAATGTGTGAATCCATCCTTCATGGCTTTGTAAGCTTCTTCAACGATAAAATCAGGGGTGTCAAAATCTGGTTCACCAACGGCGAGGGATATTATATCTCTACCTTCAGCTTCCATGCTAGAAGCCATTTTAGAGATCCTCATAGTTTCAGAAAAACTTACGTCAAGCATTCTTTTAACTGTCATGTAATATTACCCCATGAGTTCAGCCATAATGGCTTTTTGAGCGTGTAATCTATTCTCCGCTTGATCGAAAACGACTGAATGTTCTCCATCTATGACTTCGTCTGTAATTTCTATTCCGCGGTGTGCAGGTAAACAGTGCATGACGATTACATCATCCTTGGCCTGTTCAACCAGTGATTGATTTATTTGGAAATCTTTGAAGTCTTTCATCCTTTTTTCTTTCTCTTCCTCATCTCCCATCGAAACCCAAACATCCGTGTAAATCACGTCAGCATTTTCAACTGCTTTTTTTGGGATATTTGAAACTTCAATGTTGGCTCCGGTTTCTTCACCTATCTCTTTTGCCTTTTTGACGAACCTTTCCATAGGTTCATAACCTTTCGGTGTACAAGCCACCATATTCATACCAACTATGGCGGATCCTAAAAGAAGGGAATGGCAAACATTATTTCCGTCTCCGACATAAACCAACTTCCTGTCGAAATCATCTTTATGTTCTCTAATTGTCAACAAATCGGCCATTATTTGGCAAGGATGTTCTATATCATCTAAACCGCTGATAACGGGTATTGTAGAATTTTCAGCCAATTCTACCATCATATCATGTTCAAAAGCCCTGTACATTATACCGTCCACATACCTTGATAAGACTTTAGCAGTGTCAGCTATGGTTTCTCCTCTACCCAACTGAAGATCTTTTGGACTGAGGTAAAGCGCATGTCCCCCGAGCTGGGTTGTACCAACTTCGAAAGAAATACGAGTCCTAGTACTAGGTTTTTCAAATATCATACCTAAACTTTTCCCTTTTAAAGGTTGATATGGTTCTCCGTTCTTGAATTTCTTCTTTATCTCTCCACCGATACGTAATATTTCATTAAGCCTGTCTTTAAAATCCAATATCGAGATGAAATCTTTTGCCATGATATCAAATCTGCTATAGTTAGGGTATATTAAAAAGTGTTGCTAAATTCGGGCAATTATGTATATTCCCCGTCTGTTAATCTTTTCATCATATCTACATATAATTCACTGGTTTTTTCGACCATGTCTTCGGGTAGAGGTGGTATACTCGGTTCTTCTTCGTTATTTCTGCTGGCTTCTATTATTTCTTTGTGATATCCAACATCTCGATAATATTGTCTAACAAATTCTTTACTTTTTTCTATAAAGTTACCTTTATCATACTCTTCTTTATCCCAAAAACGATCCTCGTCTGCTGTTCCAAAAGTATCTACGAGCATGATATTTCTATTTTCATCCATGGCGAACTCTTTTTTACCATCTACGTGTAAAAGCCCGTTCTTTTCTACATTATTTTTTATCAATTCGTCTATTCTCAATGTTGCATCTTTGATTTCTTCAAATTGATCGTCAGTCAATCCTGATATTTTCAATGCTTCCTCGATTGTGAGCTTTTTATCGTAATCTTCGAGTTTCGTAGTTACCTCAAAGAGAGGATCAGGTAGTCGCTCACCATAATCTGGTTTTTCATCAAATCCGAAATCCGTATAGTCAACTTCACCTTCACGGATTCTATCATAGAGTGATCCCGCAACAAAATATCTGCATATAAATTCTAGTGGTATAAGATAATTAGTAGTGTTTTTATCGATCTTATCATAATCTGTTATCACGTCAACTTTTTCTACCATCATCCGGTTATTCTCTACCATTTCTATAAAATGGGTGTTAATTCCTAATTCATCTTCTGCTTTTTCAAACCAGTAAGTAGATGTTTTACAAAGGGTTTCTCCTTTACGTGGGATATCGTTGGGAACGATCTTATCAAAGACTGAAATATTATCTGTAAAGAAAAAGCTAAGGTGTTCTTCCCCTATTTCGTAAACTTCTTTGACCTTGCCTTTCCTGATTAGTTTTCTCATTTAAGCACCCATAACTTTGGATTTTGGAGATTAGGGTAATTATTTAATGTTTTTGTTCATCAGAATTTTCATCGATAAAGTTTTTAGCCTTCTCTAAGAGGTTCTTAGCATTTTTAAAAGTCAACCTCTTCATTGCCTCTTCATATTCCAACCATGTATAGTCCTGGTGTTCTCTAGATATATTGACATCACTAGTTTTAGACTTTCCAAGAAAATAAACAACCTGTTTGTGCGACATATCGTATCTCTTATGGTAGAAATAGTCGATAGTTTCACGGAAACCTTCCAATATCTCTATATCTTCCTTGGATATACCAGTTTCTTCTTTGAGCTCTCTAAGTGCAGTTTCGATCTCTGTTTCACCTTTTTCTACATGGCCTTTAGGATAATCCCAGTGTCCTGCTGGATAATGTAAAAGAAGGAATTCTTTTTTTTCGTTTCCACGAAATACCAAAAATCCTGTAGATTTTTCTTGTATCATATTATCCATACAGTGGCGGGTGTGCAGATTTTTGTTCCATATCATCTTGGGCCTGTTTTGTTTGCTGAACAAGCTTAGCATACTGGTTTTCTAATTGTTCTGCACTTTCTATAAGAGAACTGGTATCGATATCGAAACCTCTGTAATCTGCAAATTTCTCTAATAGGGCAGCCGAAGCTCTCGGGTCAGGGATCTTCTTTTTCCCTTCTGCAAGCATTCCAACTGCTCTTAGACCTCTCTCGTGGGCTATCAGTAATAAAGAGCTAGATATGCCGGATATCGCACCTCTCTCTATAATCTCGATTCCAAGCTTATCAGCTTCACCTTGAGCGGAATGAGAACTTAGTACACCCCATATCTTCGTTTCTTTTTCTTCCCGATCCTCCCTTTCAGATATTCCATCGAGTATGATAACTTCTTCGATGTTGTGGTTCAAACTCCAATCAATAAGACTCCTTGCAAGTGATTCGGCCATGTTCGGCGGTATTACCATGTCTGACTTAACCAAAAGGAACCCGTTTCCGCAGAAGATCCTAACTGGTCTCCTTGGAATTCCGTCGAAAATCACTGCTGTAGGTGGGAACTGATCCGATTCAACAGATGCTATCTGTTTTAAATCCAAGCTATTGATGAGTTGTTCGGATGCGATACCACCTATCAAACCAGTACCCGGGAAACCTGCTAGCAGTACACCGACTTCAGGAATCTCCTTTTCCTCATTTATATTAAATGTTGTTTCACTCATTTTATCACATATATAGATAGTAAACTTAAAAGTCATACTTCTATTTTTGCATAGAAAAAGATATATCTTTCAAATATTACATAAATCGATAATTTTTTAACATACTCCATCCATGTTGAAATATGACTGTAAAACTTCAAGTTGCTTTAGATTTGATGAATCTTAGAAGAGCTGTGAAAATAGCCAAACAAGCGGTTAAAGGAGGGGTAGATTGGATCGAAGCTGGTACACCACTTATTAAATCCGAAGGGATGGAAGCTATCAGGAGATTAAGGAAGGAATTCCCAGATAAAAGAATATTTGCTGATATGAAAACAATGGATGTAGGCGGTGTTGAAGTCGAGATGGCTTCTAAAGCCGGCGCTGATATTATAGGTATATTAGGTGCTTCCGATGATGAAACTATTAAAGAAAGCGTTAGGGCTGCTAGAAACTATGATACTGAGATCATGGTGGATTTGATACAGGTACCTAACAAAGTCGAAAGGGCACAAGAAGTTTGTAAACTAGGTATAGATTATTTAGGTGTTCACGTTGGCGTTGATGCACAGATGAAGGGAGCGGATCCATTAGAGTTGGTTGAGAAAGTAGCTTCAGTAAGCACAGTTCCCATAGCTGCTGCAGGTGGTATAACTTCAGAAGATGCAGCTAAAGTCGTTGAAAGTGGTGCAGATATAATAATAGTGGGTGGAGCTATAACAAAATCCAAGGATGTATCCGAATCCACTAGGAATATCAAAAAAGCGATTACTGAAGGAATATCAGTAAAATCAGAAGTATCTAAAAAACTTGGCCCTGAAAAGATCAGGGACTTATTTGAAAAAGTATCTACTCCGAATATTTCTGATGCTATGCATAGAGAACCATCCATGGATGGTATAGTACCTATGACAGCCAAGGGGAAAAAAATAGTTGGTAAGGCTTTTACGGTCAAAACCGTCGATGGGGATTGGGCTAAGCCTGTCGAAGCGATTCAAGAAGCTGAAGAAGGTATGGTTATAGTTATAGATGCAGATTCTGGAAAGAATGCAGTATGGGGTGAATTAGCTTCTTGGTCATGTTACAGTAAAGGAATCAGTGGGGTAGTGATCGATGGCGCCTTGAGAGATGTAGATGATATCGAAGAATTAGGCTTCCCGGTTTTTGCTAGATATCGAGCTTCTAATGCAGGTGAACCTAAAGGTTATGGTGGATTGGAAAATGATTTAGTTTGTGGGGGTAGGAAAGTAAGAACAGGTGACTGGATTATAGGTGATGATAGCGGTGTCATGGTAGTTCCTAAAGAAGAAGCTGTACAGATAGCTAATAGAGCTCTAGATGTGATGGAAAAGGAAAACCGTATAAGGGAGGAAATAAAAGATGGGGATACCCTTTCAGTAGTGATGGAATTACAAAAATGGGAGAAACAGGATTAAAAGGTCTCCAAGTCGTCAGACCTGATCACGCTTATATCCGTTTCTAGTTCAGCTAACCATTTTTTTATTCTTTTTCTTTCTTTAGCACTTGTACTACTTCTGTCAAAATAAAGATATCTCACATCTGGTGTATTTACTACAACTTTCAATAGCGATTCTTTAGTTAGGAATTTCAATCCCCATCCGGGGATCATATGTCCTATTGAAACCTTCCTTTCAAGTGCTAGGTCAGTGAATCTAGGTGCGTAATGTCCCCCACCTATGCATATTGCCACGGGATGGTCTTTAGGAAAGTCATTTTCTATATCTAAAACAGTTTGAGCGATCACTGAACCTGCATCTTTGTCATTCCAGCGTTTTTTATCACTTCCTATTTCTATGTAAAATGTTGGAGTATCAAGATAGGGTCCATGGTGAGTAGCTTCGAAAGACACGTCATAACTGGATATAGTACTTTTTTGTTTATAATTTTCATTTAACTGCCTTAGTGCATAAGTCATCTCGTGTGGAGCACATGGAACAAGTTCTCCATCCTCCCCCCCATATTTTGCTTCACCAAGATTACCGATAGGATGGACCGTTAAAGAATTTATTCCAGCTTCAGAAGCATGTTTAGAGATGAAAATTACTAAATCAAAATTTATGCCCAATTCCTTAGAGATCTTTTCATCTAGACAATTATCATATATGTGATGTTTATCTATTGTTGCAGAGATGAAATCTCTCTTTCTGTAAACAGGATTTCCTTGGTAATCCCCTATTTCTTCCCAATCGTATCGAAGAAGATTTTCTAGTATATTCATACTTGCATGGTCTTTATTTGATGAGATAATTAGCTTCATATTCTTTTATAATAAAGGTTTGTAATGATTGTTACGATTATAGATTAGAAAAACGATTTATATAGATGGAGTTGTATGATGAAGATGGATAAAGATGGACGTGCCTGATTTGTCTAAATCAAAAGTGGTAGATGATCTTCTAGATAATAGTCCAACTTCTCTAGATGAATTAGAAGAACTCCATATCTACAAGATATTGATAATTATAGCATCCTATATTGCTATGGGTGTTGGGGTCTTGCATTTTGTTTTATCTATGGGCAGTATGCCATTTGGAAGCTTAATCTTCAAACTGATCATAAACCTCGTTTTTGGGTTTTTCTTACTAGTATCTTTTCATAACATCGAAGATGACAAAATCAAATGGTCTATAATGACTATTTTATTTTCGATAGTGTTAATTGTGTTCGGTGGTGTTGTGGGATTACTCGCTGGAACCTTTTCGTTGTTCGGTATTTTATTGTCATTTATTTACGATTAAACTCAATCTAAAAAGGGATAACCTTTTACGGAACGAGTTATATACTATATTGAGCAAAAATGATGGAAAAAGCTGACATTATCGTAAGATTGATAGCAACTGCCGCCAAAAACTCACCAAAAGCTTTAGACGAGTCTTTTTTAGAGATCTCTGTTCTAGATGAGGCGGAAAAGGAGATGTTAGTGGAAGAGATGTATCAGTTGGCCGATGGAAGGGGAGACGAAATTTATACCGCGAAAGGAGAAGATTTAGAAAACTCTGATAGCGTTATTTTGATAGGTCTAAATGAACATCCAGGTATAGGTATAGACTGCAGAGCCTGTGGTTATGAAAGTTGTGAATCTATGGAGAATTCTGAGAATGAAAAAGACATCTTCGAAGGACCTAACTGCATTTTCAGATTGATCGATATCGGAATCTCCCTTGGATATGCTCTTCAAAATGCATCTAAAAACGATGTTGATGCAAAAATAATGATAAAAGGTGGCATGGCAGCTAAAAATTTGGGACTTTCCACATCTAAAATATGCTTGGCTGTTGCAATGATGTCCCCAGATGGAAGAGGTTTATTCGATCTCTGAATTTAGGTTATCAAAGATTCCGGTTTGAGTGCTTTTTAAATCTTTTAATTTGCCTAAAAAGGTTCCATCCAGCAGGTAAATCTCTTCATCTTTGATTTTAGAATTATTCAATAATGGTCCAAGATATCCATTTTCATTTATACTATTACCACCCATAAGGTGGTTAAAGTGTGGCATCAAAATAACGTCTTTTTTGTAATCTTCATATTGGATCTTTATTTTTACCCAACAATGTATTTTTTCCCTAATACCCAAATTATCGAACATGGAAATAGTTGGATGACTGTGTGCTGTAACGATAATATCTGAATTTAGCACTTCTTCGGATGGATTTGCATGCCCATGAAGTATTCCAACATCATCAAAAACGTGACCACTTGAATCTTGAATTATCACATCATTAGGCAGATATTTTTGGATCCCACCGTCATGATTCCCCGGGACCAAGTGTATTTCATCTACCTTTTCAAGTAATTTATCGATTAATTCGGGTATTTCTTTATATTCCTGCCAACTACCAGAAGGGATGTTGTGTTTTAAATCTCCGTTTATCATCAGTCGTTCATATTTGTTTTTACTCAGAATTTCGTTTATCTCGTTGATAATTACATTTGTCTGGCTGGGTAGATTTACTCCTTTATCCTCAAGTTCTCTTTCATAACCTATGTGTAGATCAGCTACTATCAACGTCTTATCTATAGATAATGCTTTGTGGTTCCATAATGGCTGTAGTTTATTCATTTTTTACCTTTTTAAAGATGATACAGGTATTTATCTATCTCCCATTTTGAAATATGCTGTCTATATTCATCCCATTCTTCTCTTTTTTTATGTAAAAAGTGTTTGAAAAGGTGATCACCTAATGTATTTTTAACGAGTTTGCTTTCTTCCATAAGGTTCAATGCATGACCGAGATTAGTGGGAAGTGATTTGATACCCATATTAGTTTGTTCCTTTCTATTTAGACTATATATATCGTTTTCAACTGGGTCTGGAGGTGTTATTTTTTCTTCGATACCTTTTAGACCCGCTGAAAGTAAAGTTGCAAATTGTAAATAAGGATTACCCGCTGGATCCGGATTTCTAACTTCAACTCTAGTTGATTTACCTCTACCAGCTGGAATTCTAAATAGAGCACTTCTATTTAGATGAGACCAGCAGACGTATGCAGGGGCTTCATAGCCAGGGACTAATCTTTTGAAGGAGTTCACTGATGAGTTTTGTATCGCACATATTTCACGAGCATATTTTACAAGCCCGCCTATGAAATATTTCATAGTTTCACTTAATCCATCATCGGCATTTTTGTCGTAAAAGGTGTTTTTTCCATTTTGATCAAACAGACTCAAGTGTACATGCATACCTGAACCATTGACTTTTTCAATGGGTTTAGGCATAAATGTTGCATGCAAATCATTTAGAGCTGCTACAGTTTTGATGCCGTGTTTTAGTGTCATTATCGAATCAGCTATGGCCAGACCATCATCATATCTCAAGTCAATTTCATGTTGTCCTGCAGCACCTTCATGATGTGAGGCCTCTACCTCGAATCCCATTTCTTCAAAATAAAGGTTACATTCTTTTCTCACTTTTTCAGCAGTATCCAATGGCATAAGATCGAAATAACCTCCCTGATCGTCGGGATTTCTAGTGGGTTTGCCCAAATCATCTAATTTAAATAAGAAAAATTCGAATTCTGGACCAGTATTAAGTTTGTATCCCATTTTTTCAGCTTTACTCATTACTTTTTGTAAAATGTATCTAGGATCACCTTCAAAACGTTCACCCTCGGAATCGTAAATATTACATATCATCCTAGCAGTTTTAATATATCCTTCAGACCAGGGAAATACTAAAAACGTATGTAAGTCGGGATATGCTCTCAAATCTGATTCATCGATGGTAGCATAACCAACAATTGAGGAACCGTCAAAAACCACACCCTCGTCTATAGCTCTTTCAAGATGTTTTGCAGGTATGGATACGGTTTTCACACCTCCTAAAATATCCATAAACTGTAATTCGATAAACTTTACTTCCTCCACCTCTATAATACTCAAGATTTCTTCTTTATCCATGTATCTACAC
>JAFDTG010000103.1 GCA_019594235.1 Candidatus Saliniplasma halalkaliphilum
ATTGATAGCCTATACGAAAGAAGCTAAAAAGGGATATTACCTTTATTCGGTTGGAGATCGAGTCGTATGCACTGGTAAAAAAGACGATCCTCCGGAAGATTTTGTAAAAGATAGTATCACTGGAAGCTCGTATAATTTCCATGGAAAAAACGATGTTTACTACTGCAGCAAATCATCCCAGAAGAAGAACAAGACCTATTTTGAACTTCTTTGGGGATCCGCAGGTAAACGTTTCATCATTGATACATCGTGTGCTAAAAAGAATACCAGCCTATTTATGGAACTGGTCAGCGGGATGATATCTAAAGACAATTCTAACTCATTTAAAATCAAAGCTGAATATAAGATGGACTGTCGATCCGATTGTAAGAATTGTAGATTCGGAGAGTACACATCCGTTGAATCGGAATTAGAGGAGGATTATTTCGACGGTAAAATTTCTGACGATAAATTACTCGGATCTTTCGAAGAAGATTCCTTCGAGAAGGTTAAGCAAAAAGAAAATGTTTACGCCATTAGTAATAGGTGTTATGGGAAGGATATCGCCGCATTTTTAGATGAATTAAGATACGAAGACCATGAAAAACCGGCTGTGAAAGCCGTTGTAAAAGGAACAGATGGATTAGTGCTGGAGAGCGGTACTGTAAACGAATTTTTTTCTAAATCATGGGATAGGAAGGGAATAGACGCGATAGATGCGTTGATCAATGATAAAAAAACGGCTAAAGAGCTGTATGAAAAATACGATATCTATAAAACTCATCCTAGAGAGATATTGAAAAGGGCAGTGAAGATCAAACAAAAAAATGAAAAACTTTCGAATCTTCCAGAATTTAAAAAGCTTCCACCTAAAGCTAAATTGGCAGATGAGTTAGCTAGAACATATAAAATCGAGGGCAAGGAAAGCGCGGTGAAGAAACTAGAAGATTTTGAAATAAGTGATACCAGGATGAGATCTTTAGCTTATGGGTTTATGAAAGCCTTTGGTGAAGGCGATTCTCTTCGATGGAAGTACAGCGAAAGCGAAGTCGAATCAGGCGAGTTCATGGAGGATTATATCAAAACTCTTTTAGATGCTGAAGGAGAAGATTACGCCGGTGCACTTAAAGATCTTTTAAAGATAAGTGGCTCTACCAAGGAAATCGAAGTGAAAGAATAATCCAAAATATTTATATATTGAATTGAAGAATGAGAACTTAATATGTCAGCAAAGAAACAGGGTGGCGGTGGTTTTCAATCCGCGGCTGGTTTGATGCGTTACTTTGACGAGGAAGATGAGATGAGTCCTAAGATAGATCCTCGTGCAGTTGTAGCTGCCTGTATAATAATGATGGTAATAGTTTCATTAGCTAGATGGCAGTGGCCATATTGATTCATTATAATTTTTCTTCAGTATCTTCCAATTTTTCTTTTGCTTCTTGGAAATCAGGGTCGATTTTCAAAGCGTTCTCGTAAGACTCTATGGCTAGATCAAATTGTTTTTTATCACCGAGTATATCCCCTTTTGTAACCCAAGCTTCTTTGATCTGTGGATCCAATACTAAAGCTTCGTTTATACACTGTATAGCACCACCCCATTTATCCATCTCATAAAGTGCTATAGCTTTTCCAAACCAGACTTCAGGGTTGTATTTGTTTTCTTTGATGTACTCATCGAAAGTATTGTTAGCTTGGGAATACATACCTCGACCGAGTAGTATCTTACATTTTTTTATCAACGCATCCTGAAATTCAAAATCTATTTTTAGACATTGGTTGTAGAACTGTATCGCTCCACCCCATCTATCACGTAGTTTAGCGATTTCACCCTTCAGATACCATATCTCTTTATCTTCGTTATTTTCTTCTAGGAGGATGTTAAGCTCATTTTCTGCTTCGTCCAATTTTTCAAGTTTGATAAGGGTCTTTATCAAACCTAACTTCCCTTTGAAGTTATCTGGGTCTATCTCCATTACAGTTTCAAACCTTTCCTTTGATCCACTTATCTCACCTCTTTCGAGATGTAAAAGTCCTTTGTTGAGATGAGGAAAAATCTTATCTTCAGAGGTTTCGATTGCCAAAGAATAGTACCCTTCAGATTCTCTAAATAGATCATCTGTAACTTTTTCTCGGAATTCCATTTCGAAGGCACTGGTGTCCGCTTTTTTCCCGGTGTAGAAAAATAGGTTACCGATTTTTAAGTATAGATTAGACCAACCCTGTAGTTCTGTGAATTTATGTTCCAATTCTTCCACAAGGTAAAAAATCTCGGAGAAAACCTTTACATCCTTATCGGAGAATACGTATACATCTGGATTAAAATTATTAGTCACTCCCATCTCCGCAAGTATAGTGTTCAACCTTTTTTGCACCCTGATATAATCTTCAGAATCCAGTTCATCAACGTCTATATTTTTGATCTCAGTTAACGTATCTTCCCCTTCCAGGAATTCTAATTCATCATCAGGTACATCCCCAACCCTCAAAGTTGCCTCAGAATCCTGTTTATACCTATCGATCACAGGTTCGTGTATAGTCGGGCTGGATGCTATCCAGAATATATTTTCTGAGAAAAGATCCTGAGCACATTCTGTACAGATAAGATATAATTCTTCGATATTCTTTTCACACCGGATACAGCTTCTCATTTAATACGGTTAAGGATTCAATTGATAAAAAACTTACTCGTATCTCGAGATGAAGTTATCTTTAAAGGTTTCATACTCTCCATCCAAAATAGCTTGTCTAGCCCGTTTCATGAGATCCATAAGGAAATGAATGTTGTGTATGGAAGTCATGCGCATCCATGCTAGTTCATCCGCTCTACAAAGATGGTTGATGTAACTTCTCGTATAGTTTTGACATGTAGGGCATCCACACTCTTCGTCTATCGGTTTGTTGTCTTTTTTGAACTGGCTATTCTCTATGTTTATCGTACCTTGATATGTGAACAGTGACCTGTGTCTGGCGTTACGGGTGGGATAAGCACTGTCAAATATATCACAGCCCCTATCGATAGCTTCTAAGAGGTCGACTGGAGAGCCCAACCCCATAAGGTACCTAGGTTTACTTTCGGGATATGTTCTATCAGTGATATCCAGCATTTCGTACATCTTCTCCTTGGGTTCACCTATAGACAACCCTCCTATCGCCAATCCATCGAAACCGATATCTACCATATCCTGACAGCTTTGTTTTCTATATTTTTTATCAGTTCCACCCTGAGATATTCCGAATATATTCCCCCCTTGCTCTTTACACTTCTCAGCCCATCGACGAGTCTTATTGACTGAAAATTCAAGTTCTTCATCATCGGCGGGATATGGGGGGCAGTAATCCAGACACATCTGGACATCGGAACCGAGTTTTCTTTGAAGTTTTATGCAGTCCTCCGGCGTGATCTCATAAACACTTCCATCGAATTCGGATTTGAAAGTTACGGTATCCCCATCCATCTTCTGATCGAACCCCTTCCGGATCATCTGGAATCCGCCGCTGTCCGTGAAGATGATACCCTCATAATTCATGAACTCGTGAAGTCCTCCCGCATTTTCGACGATATCTATACCCGGCTTCATCATCAGATGATAGAAATTGGTGATTATCGCTTTCACACCTAAATCGTTCAAATCTTCGGATGTCAGTGTTTTTACACTGGCGTTGGTACCCACGGGCATGAAGACTGGAGTGGGACATTTTCTCCCGTCAACTGTCAACGTTCCGGCTCTTGCGCTCTTGTCGGTATTTTCTATCTCGAGTTTTATCATTTCTTTCCCTCCACTAACATCGCATCTCCAAAACTGTAGAATCTGTATTCTTCTTGAACCGCTTCATTATAAGCGTCCAATACACGTTCTCTCCCGGCGAAAGCACTAACCAGCATTATAAGAGTTGATTTTGGCAGATGGAAGTTAGTCAACAGTAAACCCATGCCCGACTGGAATTCGTATCCCGGTCGGATGAATAGGCCAGTCCAACCCTTTTCAGACCTGACTACTTCATTATTTGAAGCGGTTTCGATAGCTCTAACTGTGGTAGTACCTACTAATATTACCCTTCTACCTTCTTCATTAGCTTTTGTAATCCCTTCCGCTGTACTTCCCGGGATCTCGTAATATTCTTCACCCATCTCGTGTTTATCGATGTTCTCATCATGAACCGGTAAAAAAGTACCCGGACCCACGTGTAATATAACATCGTACATCTCTACACCCTTCTGTCGGATCTCATCTAAGATTTCCTTTGTGAAGTGCAGACCTGCCGTCGGGGCTGCTATGGATCCTTTATCTTCAGCATATATCGTTTGATACTCCTGCGGCTCTTCGATCTGCTTTTTTATGTAAGGTGGAGTCGGCATCTCACCATATTCTTTCATCAATTTCTTCGGATTTTCACAGTCCAAAATGAACATCCCTTCTTTTTTGTTCTTTAAAATATCGATAGGTTCATCTTCAACGTACAATTTTCTTCCCACCTGGATGTTGTTACCCTTTACCATAGACAACCATCCCTCTTCAGTCTCCCTGTAAAACAAAATCTCGACCTTCCCACCGGTATCTTTTTGTCCATGGACCCTTGCTGGGATGACTTCCGATCTGTTTTTCACTAGGACGTCGCCTTCTCTGAGTAAACTTGGTAATTCTGAGAATTTGAGATGTTTATAACCTGAGCGTTTCAGATAAAATAATCTAGAGTCGTG
>JAFDTG010000029.1 GCA_019594235.1 Candidatus Saliniplasma halalkaliphilum
TGAAGATGGTGGCCAGGATATCCTTCGTGTACCGTTGTATTTCTAACATCCCAATAAGAGTAATTAGTAAGTGCTTCTTCGTTGTTTGGGGGAGTCACTATGTATATCCCTTTCATCACATCATCGAATTTAGCTGGGGGCATATAAGCAGCGTATGGTATTATAGGTCTAAGATATTCTGGAGTTTCAGTGACATCTATCTCCTCGTTTTCAGGGATCGTAGCAAGGTCATTTTCAATAACAAATTCTTTTGCATCTTTTAGTCCCTGTCTATACAGTTCAAGGGCATCTTCGAAGGAGTCCGGAGTCTGAGACATGATCCGTTCTACCACTTCATCTACATCTGCATCTGCATCTTCATCTATCTGGTTAGCATATTCTTTCATCTTCTCTTTTGATTCTTTGAGAAGGGTTTCGCCGATATCCAAAATTTCATCTGAATTGTACCCTAATTCTCTTTTTTCAATGAGTTTTTCAAACTTTTCATGTCCAATAGCGAATTCTTGAACTGATTCTCTCTTTTTCTCTTCTAATAATTCAATATATTCCTTCATAGCCTCGTCGGCTTCATCGATGGATTTGCTCAACTTTGCAAGTTCTTGTTCATCAAGATCGATCTTATGGGCTATCATCAGAACCAGTTTCATCAGCATAGGTAGCTGTTCTGTCGATTCGATAGCCATTTCAATCCATAGTTTGACCGGATCTTTCAATTTTGTTTCTTCCTGTTCAACCAGTTTTGGAATCTCTTCGATCCTCCCGTGGATACTCTTTAATCTTTCTTCAAGAGGAGCAAAATCCCTTTTTATAAGTGGGAATAACCCTCCGCCAACGACGGATGGAAGAGATGGGTTTTTCTCCCACCCCCTTAATTCTTTCATTTGGAATAACAACAAGTCAAAAAGATGGATTCCTAGTTTTCTTGAAAGTTTATTTTCTTTTGATAGCTTTGAAATATCAATACTTTCCAACTCATTTCTCCACCCCTTTATCAATTCGATATCTTTCAGATGCTTATCTTTGGAAATATCGGGTAATACGTGATCATATTCATGGATACCTAGCGCCGTGGCCCATGTTGGGTTCCTTTCCATGATCTTATCGAATATTCGATTTTGCAGTTCCTCAAACTTTTTATCAACTTCTTTCACCATAATCTCACCTGACTTTAGTGTAATTTTACGATTACAAACCGAGTATCCTTTCACATCATAAATGTTTTACCATCTTTAGGGCACTTTCTCCGTTCGTATAAAAATCATCTATCGTTTCAACAGGCCTAAAATTTCGATTCAAATAAAAATTGATCGCTAATTGATTAGTATGTCTCACCTCGAGGACAACAAATTTCATATCGTTCATAACACACCTTTCTATAAAGACGTCTACAAGGCTTGAACCTATACCGTGTCTCCTATGTAAAGGATGAACAGCCAGCATCAGTATTCTTGCCTGATCGCCAGGCATAATAGTCCCACAAACAAATCCCACAACTGCTTTGTCTCGAACAGCGACATAAAAACCAGTGTTCCAAGCACTGTACAGGTTTAAAAATAACTCTTCGTTATAAACTTCTTTTAATGATATCTCAGCTATTTTCATAACCTTTTTTATATCTTCGATTTTAACAGTTCTAACGAAAACCATCGTCTAAACAATTACACGGCAAATGATATATCTTACTATAATTCTCCCTAATCCGCAAGTATCTACTGATAATTGCAATAAAAACACAAAGTTTATATGGGTGTGCATACTTACACACACATACAACATCCTACAGGTCAATATTATGTTAGACCGAGACACAATATCTCGACAGGAACTAAAATCTCCCAATCTTTTTACCTTTTCTATAGATTCATTCATGGATTGTTTAGAACGAACTAAAAAGGTTTTAGAGAATGAATGTAACGGGGATTTTAAAGATTATGAAAGATGTGTCGACAGGGCGTTGAAAATCCTAAATTAAAATATCACGATAATCACCCTCCCTCCCTTTTTTTTAGTTAAAATTTATCAATTATTTTTGCAAATTATTTTTTAAAAAAGTAGTACATGATATAAGAAATGGATTGTATTTTGTCAGTAAATTATTTATAGGACAAATTAGAATATACCTAGTAGAATAACAAAAAATTTTGTTATTGAAAAGGGAGTGAGTCCATTTGGGCAAAATTGGGTAACTGACAGTGGAGAAAGATACAATGGGATATGTAGAAAAGGTCATCCAAGACATCCAGGATGACGATCCAAAAGTGAGGAGAAAAGCGGTTCAAATACTTGAAGTGATCGAAAACGAAAAAGTACTTGACCCTTTGATAAAAGCCTTAAAAGATGAAGATGAGCGTGTTAGAGGTATCGCTGCTAGGGCTTTAGGTAAATTTGAAAAAGACGAATTAGCAGAACATCTGATCGAACTATTGGGAGATGAACACTATTTTGTAAGGGGATGTGCAGCCGATGCATTAGGTGAAATAGGATCTGAAGAAGCGGTTGATCATCTAGTTGAAGTTTTAAGAGAGGATAAGGTATGGGTTCAGGATGAAACCGCCAAAGCCTTGATAAAGATAAGTCACCCTACAGGTATTTCTGCACTTGAAGATTGGCTAAGAGAAGGTTGAACAACCATTTGGTAATCGAATTCTTTTTTACCGAACTAAAATAGTAAATATGACCTTTTGAATAATGGAACCGCAAAATACGCGAGGTACATAGATATGGCAGAAGAAAATACAGTGTATATCGGAAATAAGGAAACTATGGCTTACGTAATGGCTGTCGTAAACCAGTTCAATAGTGGTTCTGATGAGGTTTTTATAAAAGCGAGAGGAAGAGCTATCAGTAAGGCAGTCGACGTGGCCGAGATCACCAAAAATAGATTCCTGAAAGAAGCTAGCATCGCTGGGATCGAAACTGATACCGAAGAGATCGAACAGGAAGAGGATGATCGGACTGTCAATGTTTCATCGATGTCCATAACCCTCAGTTTGGAACCCTAATATAAGAAATTAACACTCTAGTTACACCGGGTTTGACCTGTTTTTATATTCCTTTAGGTTAAGGTATGTAGATCACACCAATCTGATATCGATTTGGGTATATCGGCACTTACTTTAGCAACATAACTTTTAATTACTCTGACACAATAACATTTATTGGGTAAGTTAAATGGAGTTATCTAAAAAACATTGTGTACCCTGTGAGGGAGGACAGTCCCCAATGCCGGATGTTGAGGAAGACAGATATCTAAAAGATGTCGATAACTGGACCATCAATAGGAAGGACATACATAAGATCAAAAAGGTATTCAGTTTTAAGAATTTCAAGGAATCTATGGAATTTGTAAACAAAGTTGCAGAGATAGCCGAGGAAGAAGGACATCACCCAGATATTTACATATCTTGGAATACTGTAAAATTAATACTTTACACACATGCTATCGAAGGACTATCTGAGAACGATTTTATTATGGCTTCAAAAATCGATGATTTACGGTAATTAATTCAATTCGATATCGATAATCGCTTTATCCCTAGCCTTCTGGTCCATAGTATCACCCCAATCCACTCTTTCATCAGGTGATCTAGTTACTAGCGATGCGATCGTAGTTATATCTGTAATGCTCCAGAGTAAATTAACCATCCCAAATATGAATAATCTAGGGTTATAAGGATCTATAAGCAATATCGATGAAATGAATAAGGGTAATAAATTAGTCGCGATCATCTTATTTTTATCTTTCATAAAATCATTAGAGAACTGAAATCCTATCGATTTTGTGGACACAACAAATCTTTCAAATTTTGTTTTCATAAATATATGCGGTAGATAGTGAAAGATTTCATGTATTACGATCGCTAGAATACCTAGTAACAAAGGTTCTATTGGATGCATATTGAAGCTTCATAAATTTAGTAACATTAAAATTTACGGTGAAAAAAACAAAAATAATATTTATTTTGCCATCGTTTAGATTATCATAGGTGATATGTATGGCTAAAAATATCGATAATTTAGATGAAGACACCTCGAACGAAATAGGCGATTTTATCAGCTGGTGGATGACCGAAGCTAAAGTGCCAGGGATGAGTTTAGTAGTAGTCGAGGATAGTGAGATAAAGTATGCCCGGGGTTTTGGATCCAGGGATTTAAAAAAGGATCTACCGGCAACTGTCAAGACGATCTATGGGATCGGGTCAATATCTAAATCATTTACAGCACTAGGTATCATGAAATTGGTCGAGAACGGTAAGTTGGCTGTCGATGATCCAGTTAATGAATACGTCCCAGTAAATTGGCCTGATTCTATAAAGATTCATCATCTACTTACACACTCTTCAGGGATGCCCTCATTGGGTGTAAGTGAAGTTTTGATTGCAAGGTTGATCGGATTGGAGGAGAGAGGCGTGCCTCTTGGTGATCTAGATGACCTGTACATGCATGTTAACAACGCGAAAGACGAGATACCATCTGATCCAGGTGAGAGATTCTTCTACTTCAACACTGGATATTGTCTCTTAGGTCAGATCATAGAAAAAGTGACCGGTAAATCTTACAGGAACTTTATCCAGAATGAGATATTCGAACCTTTATCGATGAACAGATCGGTTTTTGAACTAGATGGAAAAGATGATGCCATGACACCATACTTTTCCAGAGACGGTGAACCCACTGAAACCGATCTACCTGTCAGAGAATTCAGTTTCCCAGCAGGAGGACTACTTTGTCCCATCGATGACTTAGCCAATTATATGATCATGAACATGGATGGAGGAGTGTTTAACGGTGAAAGATTGATCCATGAAGACCTTATGGAAGAGGTGCACAAAGAGCACGTTTCAAGGGAAAATGACAGATACGGATATGGTTGGGGTGTTAAAGATTTCAAAGGCCAAAAAATGATTGGGCACGGTGGTTCTATAGCTGTAGCTTCCGCCTACCTTGGATTCACCGATGAAGTAGGTGTCGCTTTAGCCTGCAATACATCACCAACCTCCTCTGTAGTAGCAGTTGCCAAGGCAGTGATGAATATAATCGACGGGGACGATTGGAGAGATATGCCCTTCTTTGCCAGAAAAAAACGATTTGATCTACTTGAAGGGCATTACGAAACATTCAGAGGTGCAAGAAAAGCAAAAGTGGAAAAACATGAAGGACTCTTAAGACTGGAGTTCTTGGATGATTTAGAAAAGGCATCTATAATGTTGATTCCGAAAAAAGAGGATGTCTCCGATTTTGAGTTCTATTACCTTGATGGGGAAGGACAGAAAACCACTATTGAATTTGATGTGAATGGAAAAGAAGATATCGACCTTTACGTTGGGAGGTATTTACTTCACAAAAAGTGATCAAAGAAGTCCTTTTCGAGTCATGTTAACCAGGTAACTCCCCGCTTCTTCCCAGTCATCAGCAGCTTCCTTGAACAAAGCGTCGGCTCTATTCTGAGCTTCTTCCACAACCTTTCTTTCATTTATGTTTATGAACTTTCCATCCCTCATTATATGTTTTCCAGCGATGAATACGTTATCCACCTCAAAACCGCTTGATGAATAAACTAGATTTGGAATGAAATTATGGAATGGAACATCTACCGAAGGTGTTAAATTGACTTTGGAGAGGTCCACAGTGATGATGTCCGCAGATTTACCTTTCTCGAGAGAACCTATTTTGCCATCCCAATCTAAAACCTTTGCTCCTCCGATACATCCTAATTTGAGTGCGTCCCATGCAGGTAGTTTTGTTGGATCTTTGTACTTGGTTTTAGTCAATATGGAGGCCGTTCTCATCTCTCTGAACATGTTGTGCGTACCGGGGCCCGGTGCCTGATCAGTACCTAAACCAACGTTTCCACCTAGTTCTAAGAACTCTGACACCGGTGGTACTATCCCGTCTATCATAGCTATAGAACTGGGACACCCTACCATGTCTACATTGTTTTCAACCATGATCTCCTTTTCTTCTTGTGTAGTACCATGACAGTGTGCAGCTAAGAGTTTTTCATTAAGCAGATTAAATTCTTTAAGTACCTTGATCGTAGTCGTATCCCTCCCATATCTACCCTTGATCTGTAATCGTTCTCTTTCACCCTGGGCTACATGCATGTGTATCTTAGTACTCCTTTTTTCCGCGTGTTCTTTAATCTGTTTTAAAGTATCTTCAGTAACCATGTCCAGTGCTTGAGGTTCGTACATTATCTTGACCAGATCGTTTCCATCATACTTGTCATATAGTCTATCAGTGACTTTCAAAGATTTTCTTCCTTTATCCCTGTCTAATTCGTAAACATCCTTAGGACCCAAATTTTCTTTGTTGGATGTCACTTCGTTGATAGTTTCCGTGGCAGTTACTCGGACATCAAAAGGAGCGTAAACCTCTTCAATCAATCTACCGACGTCAGATGTGTATTCCCCGAACGTAGTAATACCTGACCGCAGCCCCTCTATCACACCAAGTTTTGAACCCAATATTCCATCTTCTTTTTTTAGATGCTTGGCTATGGGTCCGATAGCTTTGTTCATCCACTCTATTTCCGGTACATCCTGTGCCCCACCCCTTAAGATCGTAGAACTGGTATGGGTATGGGCGTTTACAAGCCCGGGCATAGTTACGTGATTTTTTCCATCTATAATATGTTCAACGCCCTCTCCTTTGAAATCATTTGATTTACCTACAAAGTCGATCTTACCATGGGAAAATGACACAGTTCCATCTTCTATTATACCCAATCCGTTCCCCTGGAATGTCAGCAGTTTTGTGTTTATTATAGCGGTCCTCATGCTTTTCTTAATTATTGTAAGTGTGTAAAAAACTTTCTAGATTTCAACGGATTCCCCAAGTTCTAATATAGTATCGTTTATGCCTTCATCTTCCATCAGTTCGACCAACCTTTCAGCGTCATCAGTACCTTCCTCTGGGTTGTAGTGAAACGGGATCACTTTTTCTGCTTCTAACCTTTTCGCGGCTGAAATGTAGTCGTCGTAGTAATCCGGGAAACAGGCCGTGAATAGCAGCTTTACATTTTCAACATCCGGGAAAACATTAGAATCCCCACTATGTAGTACCCCTTTGTAGTAATAACTGACACTTTTCTCGGCCTTCCAGCACTGGCAATCTAAAATTTCAAAGTCCTTAAAATACATCCCCGGTTCTGCCCCGATACCGTCTAAGTCAAATTTCTTCAAGGTTGGTTCTGGAGCTAGTGGTTTTGCATCACTTCCATACATCTCGAAATCGTCTGGATCGAAATGGTCATCGTGTTCATGGGTAACAAGAACTAGATCTGGCTTCTTTTCCGGTTCAACTAGAAAATTCGGGTCTATCAATATATGTTGATCGCCAAAGATCTCTAAACAGGAATTACCCAGCCATCTAACCTTCATTTTTCAAACCTCCATAACCTAGTTATTATTTGTAATGCAGAAGTTAAAAATCTTTTGATTTTTACTTTAGTAAAAAGTCAATCTAGTTACCACCATAAAAAATAATAATTCTGTAACCAATTTAGTGTTGATAATATGGGAAGTGAGATCAAAGTAATCGTGGGAGATGTAGAGTTGAAAGGTCAGTTAAAGGATACTGACTGCGCAGAAGTCTTCGAAGAGATGCTTCCGGTGGAAAAGGCTTTTCAGACATGGGGTAACGAGTTCTACTTTCCTATTACCGTTGAAATGGAACTCGACGAAACAGCTCGAACAGAAGTTGAAGTAGGAACGATAGGTTACTGGCCACCCGGTAAAGCCATAGCACTGTTCTTCGGTGAAACACCGGATTCCACCACTAAAAAACCGGTAGCTGCAAGTGACGTAAACGTGATCGGATCCGTCGAAGAAGCTGAAAAGTTAAAGAATGTAAAAGATGAAGAAAAGATCAGGATCGAAAATGTGTAAAAAGTTCATAGCACCATAAAAGTAATATCACAACGGTTTACTTCTAAATCATGACCTCTTCAAATAACGACTTCGACGAAACTCTGAAGATCATATATAATTTTATCAGGGATAAGCTAGAGAAAACCGGCTCTGATAAAGTGATACTTGGATTGAGTGGTGGACTGGATTCTGCAACGGTTTTGAAATTATGTATGGACACGTTAGGAAACGATAAAGTTATCTGCCTCATCATGCCAGAATCTGCATCTCCTGAGCAGGATATGAAGGACGCACGATGGTTAGCATCTGAATGGGATGTAAAACATCACGATATAGACATAGACCATATCTTAAAAGAATTTCCTGCAAAGCCTAATAACAGGATGGCCTTTGCAAACCTAAAAGCAAGAATACGTATGTGCCTGGAGTACTACTTTGCCAATGTTGAGAACGGTCTGGTCGTTGGGACCAGTAACAAAAGTGAACTGCTATTGGGTTACACTACTAAATATGGAGACAGTGCTGCAGATTTCCTACCCGTTGGAGATATATATAAGAGTGATTTAAGTAAATTAGCAAAAGTGATCGATGTGCCAGAACGATTTTTAAACAAGGTTCCGAGAGCAGGTCTTTGGGAAGGACAAACGGATGAGGATGAATTAGGATATGGGTACGAGGAAATAGACGAGATACTCAAAGGGATCGAAAAGGGACATTTCATGGAAACGATCGCTGAAATCAATGGAGTATCTGAAGAGGCCGTTAAAGACATAAAAGCTATGGTGGAAAAGAACGCTCATAAAAGAAAGATACCGACGGTAGCCAAATTAAGAAGCGCCACTATAGGAGTCGATTGGAGAGAGTTTTCAGATTAAGAGGTGATCTCATGGTGATGATTCTACTTACTGGTATGCCTGGATCTGGCAAGGAAGAGTTTTTGAGAGTTGCAAGAGAGTTTGATTACGACGTGGTCAGGATGGGTGATGTCGTGAGGGCGATCGCTAAACAGGAGAACATGTTCCTGGACGATATAAGCGTCGGAAGCTTCGCACATGACCAAAGAGAAAACTTTCATTTTGGGATATGGGCTGAAAGGACATTGAATCGAATCGGAGATAGTAAGACCGTTATCGATGGCGTTAGGAGTTACGAGGAGGTCGAGATTTTCAAATCCGAACTGCAGGAAAAGATGGTCATAGTTGCGATTCACGCATCCCCCGATACGAGATATGAAAGGTTAAAGAAAAGGGGTAGAGAGGATAAACCAGACGATTGGGAACAGTTCGTAGAACGGGATCATCGTGAATTGGATTGGGGGATAGGTAAGATAATCGCCCTAGCCGATAAGATGATAGTTAACGAAGGTTCGATCAAACAATTCCACAACGAGGCTGAGCAATTTTTCATCGATTTAGAGAAAAAAGAGACCGACTAGATCTCAATCTTCTCTAACCATTCTGCTTCCACAATCTGGACACACTTTTTCTGCACAGGGTGTACCTCTTTCATGAGGAACTTTCTTCCCACAATCAGGGCATACACAATATCCTCCAGGGCCTGGAGCTTTTGAACGCCCTTTACCTCCTCGACCTGAATCGGGAGGCCCGGTACCGTCTCTTCTTGGCATTTGTTTTCACCTCCTTATTAACTATTTTTTAAATTTTGTTTGATTTTATCCCATAAATTGATAATTTCATCGTAAATTTCAGTACCAAGAGTATCTTCGAATTCTACGATACTTTTTCCAGCTATCATTGCTTCCGTAACTCGTTTGTCATAGGGTAATTCAGCCGCTACAATTATAGAATTATCACTGCAGTAATCTCTGATCTTTTGAGACACTGTTGAATTTAAGTCGTATTTGTTTATGCATACGCAACAATGAACATCGAAATGTTTAGTCATCTGGTGTACCCTCCCCAGGTCATGTATGCCTGACAAAGTTGGTTCTGTAACGATCACCACGAGATCGGAACCACTTATAGAAGCGATCACAGGACAACCTATACCTGGGGCACCGTCTATAAGGACCAACCCTTTCCCCAAATTCTCGGCTTTCCTGCGTGCAGAATCCTTTACTTTTGTGACTAACTTACCAGATGCTTCCTCACCGATATGCAGTTTTGCATGCACCATAGAACCATACCTAGTTTCAGATTGGTAAACTTCCCCGGTGACGATCTCTTTTAATTTTAATACGTCAACCGGGCACACGTAAACGCAAGCTCCGCATCCTTCACATTTTAGTTCGTCAATTTCATAACTATCAGTTACAGCTTGGAATCTACATACATCCTTACATCTACCGCAATCTATGCATCCAGGTTCTTTAAATGCAATCTTAGAACCGTAAAAATCCTCTTTGAGTTCGATTTCAGGGTCTAATATCAGATGTAGATTGGATGCATCTACATCACAGTCAGCTAATAGATGATCCTCAGCCAGTGATGCAAGTGAAGCAGTGATTGTAGTTTTACCCGTACCACCTTTACCGCTGATCACCACTATCTCCGATATTTCAGGATCTCCGCTCATCGAGTCACCCCTTGATTTGACTTTTCATAGATTTCTATTATCTCTGAAAATACCTTTTGGAATTTTTCTTTCCATTCATCCATCTCTTTAACGAATGGTATTCCGTTAGAGTACAACTCAGCTATTTTCCTACTTTGTGGAATTTTCAAAAGTATAGGTATATTTTCTTTTTTACAGTACTCTTCGACACCTTCAAATCCGGTCCCCGCCATATTGATGATCACACCGAAGGGTATATGCATTTTTTTAACGACTTCTACGGACAATTTTAGGTCGTGGAATCCGAAAGGAGTAGGTTCAGTGACTAGAACTACGAAATCCATACCACTAAGTGACTCTATAACGGGACATCCCGTGCCGGGTGGTACATCAAAGATGTTGATTTTATTTTCTTCATCCTTAGAATACTTTTTCAAACCCTTGATCAACGGAGTAGATAAGGCCTCTCCGATATCTAAAATTCCCTGATAAAACTCTATATCGCTGCCGTCAATCTCCCCTGCTCCTTTCTCTATAACACCAATTCTTCTACTTTTTTCACTGATCGCATCTACGGGACATCCTATCGAACATAATCCACATGCGTGACAGAGTTCTTGAAAAACCAGAACTTCCTCTTTTAGAACAGCTAAAGCATTGAATTCACAGAGTTCAGCACATTTACCACAGTGAGTGCAGACCTCATTGTTTATCCCCGGTATCTTTAGTTCCATCTCCTCTATTTCTTCTGTTTCAACGTTCAAAAAAATGTTCGAATTTGGCTCTTCTACATCACAGTCGAACAGATTGATATTGTTCTCTAAGGAAAGTGCTAGGTTTACAGCCACTGTTGTTTTACCGGTTCCACCTTTCCCGCTAGCTATCGCGATTTTCATGGTATTTTAATCCGTATACAGTTTAAACTCAATGCCCTCTATCACAAGCATTCGATTTACTAGCTTCATCCAACACTCCATTTTTCCACTGTTCTATAGCATCACCAACGGTTCCCGAAGCGCCGCAGTATACCTTGATCCCCATACTTTCGAACATAGCTACAGCTCTACGTCCTAAATTACTGGTCAACATCACATCCACACCTTCTTCAGCCATCAGTTCCGGGGGTTTACCCTGGCCGCCCATGTGTTCACTTGTATTACTGATTATTTTCAATTCATCGTTTTCATCGTTGTAAACTACAAAAGCTGGGGCTCTTCCGAAATGCGGACTGATCTCTTCTTCCATCCCTTTTTCTCCTATACATGTTATACTTACTTTCATCTTTTTCTACCTCCTTTTCTACTTTTATCTCCATAGTGACCTGGTACAGTTTGATTATCTAACTTCTCTAACTCATCGTTTTTCATCTTTTCCACCGCATCTTCAATTTTTCCAGAAGCTTTATAGACCTCGACTCCTGCGGAATCCAATGTTTTAAATGCATTAGGTCCAACATTTCCAGTTATCAACGCTTCAGCGCCACGATTTGCAATTATTTGAGCTGCTTGAACACCTGCACCTCCCATGGCGTCCTTATATTCGTTTTCCAAGCTCTCATATACCATACTTTTGGTATCTATGAATACGAAGTATGGAGCTCTTCCAAACCTTGATTCCACTGAGTCTTCAATGTTAGGTCCTTTCGAAGATATTGCTACTTTCATCTAATCACCCATATTTTCTTTTATTTTATCGACTATATTTTTAAATACCTTTGTAGATTCAGAATCGATTTTCATAAAAGATATCCCTTCTTCTCCACTTTTCATGATCTCCGGATCGATTGGAATTCTACCAAGATAAGGTACATCTAGATCCTGTGACATATTTTCTCCTCCACCTTCTCCAAAGAGTTTTATCTCTTCACCGCAATATGGACAAATTAAGCTGTCCATATTTTCAACTACGCCTAGAACTTTCATGTTGAGTTTTTTTGCGAAATTTATAGATTTTCTAACCGCCTGTAAAGCAACGTCCTGTGGTGTTGTGACTATAACTACTCCATCCATATCTGGAATTTGCTGAGCTATACTCAAGGGTTCATCACCGGTACCTGGAGGAAGGTCGATGATCATGTAATCTATACCATTCCATTCAACATCTTCCAACATCTGGTTGATCATCTTCATCTTCATCGGTCCTCTCCAAATAACAGCGGAATCGTCGTTGGGCAAAAGGAAATCCATTGAAAGGACCGTGAGGTTATCATTTACTGAAACAGGTTCGATTTTATCTTGATTTGGTGTGAGTTTTTCTCCTTTGACACAAAGCATTTTGGGGATCGTAGGGCCGTGAAAATCACTGTCAAAAACACCTACCTTGTTTCCTTCCTCCGATAAAGAAAATGCGAGGTTCGCAGCGACCGTACTTTTTCCAACTCCACCTTTACCGCTCATCACCACTATCTTTTTCATGTTTTACACATATGTGTAATCATACTAAAAACTTTTGGTATACCTAACTTCCACGCACAAAGTTTTTTATCAAAATAAAAAAAGAAAAGGGTTAGGTGATACATCACCTAGATTCGTGCTTTACTTATCCAAGTGGACGTCCATCTGTGGATAGGGTATGTTCAAACCAGCTTCATCGTATCCTTCTTTAAGCTGTTTCTGCAGTTCAAAGAATGTGTTCCAGTAATCCTCGGTTTTAACCCAGGGTCTTACCGTCAATCCCACAAGAGAATCATCCATAGATTTCACTTTCACTTGTGGTTCAGGATCGTCTAGTACTTTTGGATGAGCCTTCAATATATCTAAAGACGTCTTGATAGCTAAGTCCAGATCGTCGTCGTAACCCACACCGGTATCTATATCGATCCTTCTGATCTTGTTGTGTGTATAATTTATTATATTGCTGTCCCAAACTAGTTTGTTCGGTATGACTATATGTTTATTATCTTTGGTATCCAACTCGGTCAGGCTTATCCCCACGGTCTTGATAACACCCTCTTCCCCGTTGACCTCTACGTAATGTCCAGACCTGAAAGGCTTTGTGATCGCGATCATCACACCAGCAGCTATATTGCTTAAAGTATCTCCCAAAGCGAAACCTAGGACGAAACCTAAGACCACTGATAAACTTACCAATGCTGCTCCTACCTGGAAGCCTAAGAACGATAAAGAAACACCGATAACGAAAACGTACAACACGATTCTCAGTATCCGTGTTGTAAATTCAGTAGGTATTTCACGGATGTTGTTCCTGAGCATCGCATTCTTTATCGTCCTCGATACGACTTTCACTAGGATTATACCTATTACCAGTGTTATTATGAATAACATCAAGTTCCATAAGCTAAATCCTATGTAAGGTAATTCTTCTTGAAGTCCATAACCAGCTATTTCCATGCTAAATCACCGACTAAAAATGATATTAGTACTATTTCAAACCTTCTATTTTAATCAAAATACAGGAAAGTTTTTTAATAGTACTACAGTTTTTTGCACCTCAGATGGCGAAAAGAAAGAAAAGAGACAAAGAAGAAGAAGAAGAAGACTATGAATACGATTTCCCAGAATTCGATAGAAAAGAGTACATGCTGGATGAGTTTAGGAAGGGAAAATGCGTTTACATCAGCGTCGCTTTAGCTCCAGTATTCTCCATAATTGCTCATTATATTTTCATTTATTCGGGCCATCAAGCGATTTTAGGTTTTTTGATAGGTTTGACTGGCTTAGGTCTACTCAAAACACTTTTCCAGATAGCTGGTGTAGAACTGGAAGAGTTAGGGAAAAAAGAGTGGGCCTTGAGTGGAGCAATGTATCTATTCACCTTCCTTGCAGTATGGGTTATATTGATGAACCCTCCCTTCAGTGATTTTACATCTCCAACATTGAATGAGGTGGAGTTGGAGTTCGAGCAGGATGGGGAGATCGTAGTCCATGAGAATGTAACATCAGGAGAGGAATACGACGTTACGGTTATAGCCACTATCACAGATAATACAGAAGTAGACCATGATAATATCCGTATCTTTATCGACGGAGATTGGTACGAGATGGAGTGGCAAACCGACACCCATGAGTATCACGTGACCTTTGAAAACACGGTTGTTGAAGACAGGAGTATGTCTTTAAGGGTCTCCATGCGAGATATTAACGATAACGAATCAGAGGTATCACACAGTTTACCTTTCAATTTCACACCTTGATTTGACGAAAAATCTTTTATAAACTTTCGATGTCTTATACCTGGAGAATTTGATGTCTGACGAAATAGTTTTGACCGTAAAAGAGGCTCCACAAGAAGATATAGGTAGAAACAGAGCCAGAATAGGCCCTAAGACTCGGATGAAGTTAGAAGTCGACGTCGGCGACGTTATAATGATCAAAGGAGAAAAGGACACCGTTGCCAAGATATTCAGACTTCATTCCGAAGACGAGGGTGAAGGTATAATACGTATCGATGGCCTGGTTAGGAAAAATGCCAAAGTATCGTTGGGGGACAGAGTAAAAGTAAAGAAAGTAGAAACAGTCCCAGCTAAAAAAGTGGTCATAGCTCCAGTGATCGAAGAGGGAAACCGCCTTCGTTTCGGAGAGGGTATAGAATCATATGTAAAGAAAAGACTCCTAGACCGACCTATAATGGCAGGTGATGTCATCGTTGTACCAGGGATAGCATTGATGGGGGGTAGTGTGCCTTTCATAGTGATCACTACCAATCCCATCGAGCCAGTAGAGGTTAATCAAGAAACTGAAGTCGTAGTCAAAGAAGAACCGATCAGCGAATCTGAGATCATCGGTGCTACTAAGGTTACTTATGAAGATGTTGGTGGTCTAGATGAAGAACTAAAGAGGGTAAGGGAGATGATAGAA
>JAFDTG010000085.1 GCA_019594235.1 Candidatus Saliniplasma halalkaliphilum
ATCAAAGTAATAAGTTTAAAACCAGGTATTTCATCTTCCGTATCTTCTCCATCATCTTCGTCCTCGTCTTCTCTGTCCTTATCATCTACGTCTTCTTCTATAACCACGGTTCTATTACCACTATGATGTACACCTTCGACCCACAACTCGTATTCACCTGCATCGCCTTCTTCCGTCTGCCATGTGAACACACCCTCTTGTACCTCTCCGGAAGCAAGAGTCAACTCCTCTACTTCTTCATAGATGACTTCGTCGTCACGGACCGTAAACATGATCTCCTGGGTATCTTCTTCTCCTGTGTTCTCCACCTCGTAGTTCAGCACGACTTCATCTCCTTCTTTGACCCTTCTATCTTCCAGGTTCATATCGAAAGAAAACATACCTCCATCTGCCGTTAATTCAAATCTAGTAATGTCTTCATCATCCTCACTGAAAATTTCCAGATCATATCTTCCGGCATCTCCGATTTCAGTACTCCATACGAATTGCCCCTCATATTTTTCTTCCGAAGAAACTGTAACACTCTCTTCTACATCTTCGTATACCGACTCTTCCCTGAAAAATACCTTGAATTCGATATCTTGGGTATCCTCTTTCCCGGTATTCATTATCTCATAATTTACCGTGACATCTTTCCCTTCAACAACATCTCTTTCCTCAAGTTCCATCTTCACGGTAAATGCGTCGGCTTTCAATACTTCCAATCGACTGCCATCCTTATCGTCTTCACTATTGACCTCTAATTCATACCATCCTGCATCGTTTTCTTCGGTTTGCCATGTGAATTGATCTTCGTAGGATCCACCTGTTTCAAGCGTTAGCTCTTCTACATCCTCGTAGATCGTTTCCTCTTCTATTCGATCACGGACTGTGAATGTGATATCCTGGGTATCCTCTTCTCCCGTGTTCTTGATGGTGTAATTCATCACGGCTTCTTCACCTTCTAATATCTTTCTTTCCTCTAACCTTGCTCGTACATTGAACGCATCGGCTTTCAGCACTTCTAGTGACATATCTTCTTTTTCATCCTGTGTAGCAATTTCTAACTGATATGGATGATCACTGGCATCACCTTCTTCAGTCTGCCATGTAAAATTTCCTTCATAGGATTCACCTGGACCTAGCGTTAAATCTTCTTTTACATCTCTAAAAACACGTTCAGGTTCCGGGTCTTTCTGCTCGAAAACAGTGAAAATTATATCCTGTGTATCTTCGTCTCCAGTATTCTCGATCTCATAATTCATCACAGCTTCTTCGCCTTCGACTATCTCCCTTTCATCGATCCTGTAACTGATGGTGAAGTATCCCCCATTTTGTACTTCGATTTCTGACGCTTCATTACAGAACGTTGTTACCTGAAAGGCTGATAAAAGCAGTATCGAACAGACCAAAACTGTGAACAGGTATCTTTTTGATTTCATTTTTACATCATCCATATAAGTACTTTCAATATTCACTTTTGGTTCATATTTTAAAACTTTTTGGACGTTTTATCGAGAAATATTGGATCGACGGTGTATTAACTAGTACACTTCAACTCTTTATACAAATTTATTTCAAATAAAAACAAAAACTATAATTGTTATCTAAAATGTGAACTTATTATAATGTCAGAACTGCAGGAGTCCAGAATACGGCCGGCCTTAGAAGTCATCGGTGTTACACTTTTAGCTTTGATCGTATCATTGTCTGTCAGCGGGGTGTTCGTGATCCTCTTACTTTTTTTAGGATATGATGTGACTACAACTTTCGCTTTAGGTGGTGCAGCGGTTTTTGGACAATTCGGATTTCTTTTAGTGGCATATTTCTACATATATCGTCGAAAAATCAATGTCCCTTTGAACGTTCCCTCTAAATCAGACCTATTATACATAGGAGGAGGAGCAATCATAGCACTGGTGACCGCTGTAGGATTTTCCCAGATACTCTTGTACTTTGATCGTATGCCAGAATCTGTCATCGAAGAGATGGCACAAAGAAGTCCGATAATTCTGATCGTTCTTGCGGTACTTTCAGTCGTACTGATCGCCCCCGCCGAGGAACTATTATTCCGGGGTGCTATCCAGGGAAAACTTCGTGAACATTTTCAACCCTTCCCTGCCATCGCTGGAGCGAGTTTATTGTTCGGTTCCTTTCATTTTCTAAATTATGCTGGAGATTTAATATCTATCATGATGACCACTTCGATGATAGTCGTTATAGGTGGTATAATAGGATATTTATACGAGAAGACTGGAAATCTAACTGTACCTATATTGGTTCACGGGATATACAATTTCGTTTTACTCGTATCTAGTTACTACGCTATGGTTTAGAGTTTTATTACTCCACCCCCAGATCAGTCGAATCTCAATGCCTCTGCCGGTGATACTTTACTTGCTTTATGTGCACTAGGTATAGCGACGAGCAGCATAGCAACGTATGCTATCAAACCTATCGTCAAGATAGAAACCCACGGTATACCAAATTCCCAACCCATGGGTTTGAATCCGTCGTACCACAGCAACCATCCGATAGCTATACCTAAGCTAGAACCCAACACGATCCCTAGTATAGTTATGAAAGAATTCTCTATCAGGAAAGCGTACCGGATCATCTTTCTTTTGAAACCGATAGCCCTCATCATACCGATCTCTAACCTCCGTTCGTGCACCGCTCTCAAACTGATTATACCCAATCCGGCGATCCCAACCACCAGACCTAGTCCCATATAACCTGAGAACAGGTCGAAGAACATGTAAGTTGCACTCAATGCTTCTCTGATTATCGTATCGATGACTACCGTTCTAAATCCATATTGAATGAACTCTCTATTCAACTCCCGGGCAAGTTCATCCGGATCTACAGTTTCTTTAACGTTAAAGAAAAACAGGGAGTTAGAAGTGATATTGAAATCCCTTTCAACGGTCTCTTTGGACATGAAATAACCGCTTACTACATTCTGATCCATGAAGCCGATAACTTTCTTCTCACGTAATTCGTTCTCATGATCAAGGAACGTGACCGTAGATCCCAACTCTACCATCTGCCCTCCAGGTGGTCCAAACTGGTCAGTAGGTGCGTTGGTGATCACAAGGTCCGGCTCCGATAAAACAGCTTCCCAAACATCATCTACTGATCCATAATCATCGACGTGATCCGAAATTACAAATGTATTATTATTTACAAAATTCCTATCTATACCGATAACAGAATCTCTTCTTATGCCACCTTCCCCAGTAACCATACGTACATTACCACGATAAGCCGAGTCGATCTGGTTAAAGTCATCGATAGTAAGATTATCGTTGTTGATTATCTCTTGATGGATATTATCTATGAACTGGTCTTGACCCGAAAATCCCATTATTTCGTAACCACCGGACTCCTCTTCGATCATCCTCTCTATGTTCGTATCGAAGATACCCACTATCATCCCCATGACAGTTATGGCGAAGATTATCAGGGCGAATATGAATATGGTCATACCGGTCCTGAATTTCTCTTTTAGAGGATGTGAAATAGCTGATAGTACTACCGCTTTGAACCCCGTTTCCGACCTGCACAACTTTTCCATCCCACCTGTTAATAGATGACCGTTCAGCATGATTATCAAAACACCGGCGGTCACCATGAACAAACCAGAAAGGATGAACATCTCTAATCCTGCAGTGTACCCTTCAAAAGGATCCAATGCCTCCAATGGGATGAGCCACCAGATCAGTAAAAATACACCTACTCCCGTATAAGCCGCCCTATCACCTATCCATCTCCTAGTGACCGTTCCGATACCGATTATTATCAATGAAATACCTGTCACAGGTAACCATAACTGATCCGTCCCTGTTCCCATTACCGTTAAAAGTCCTCCGATAATCAATCCTGCGATAGCCATATAAAAGACTTTTTTGCTTTTCTTAGCTACCGGTGGTTCTGGTATATCCCTGATTGCTCTAACTATGTTCAATTTAGATATACGCGTTACTGAGAAGAATATAGTACCCATGGTCAGTAAGAATCCCAAAGCGAAAGCCAATATCATGCTTTCTGGTGTGAAAGTAAAATATCCAAGCAGTGATACATCCCCACCGAATGTGGCGAATATATCTTCGAGTAAATAGAAAATAACATAAGTTATACCAACACCCATAAAAACACCTACGAAAGACGCAGCTCCTGCATAGATCATCCCTTCATAGGAAAATACCCTTCGAAGATGACCTCTTTTCATACCTATAGCTCTGCTCATGCCCATCTCCGATTTTCTTTCCTCCCCAAGCATAACAAAGATGTTCACAGCCAGGATTATACCCGCAATTATTGAAAAAGTACCAAAAATGAAGAATATATCGGTGAATTGGGACATATTTTCTTTAAAGTTTTGTAAAACTTGATTCTTATTCCCTCTAGCTTCTAAAACACTGTATTCAGGATTTTCCTGAAGGAGTGTTTCGATATCAGCAAAGATCTGATCACTGTATTCTATTCCATCTCCAACTCCTCCAACGGAAGTTACCCGAATGTAATTTATCTGACCAGGGATTCCAAAGGCTTCTTGCGCATCAGGTAAAGACATGATGATTTTGCTCCTTCCACGGAAAGCACCTCTGCCCTCATTATCGATCACATCCCTCACAGTGTATATTCCACCTCTTGGAGATCCAACTGTAAATAGGGTCAACTCGTCACCCTTCTCAGCTTCTAATTCCTCCGCTAACCTCGTGTCTATGAAGATCTCACCAGGTCCTAACTCAGTTTCAAAACTTCCACCATCTTTATAGAAATCTCCCCCACCCTCACCCTCATCAAAATCCATACCGATAACACGTGTACCTGGTTGAGATAATCTTGTATCGGGATTTAGTACAGGTAAAGAGCCATGAACTTCACCACTTACCCCTTTTACATTTTCGATTTTTAAAATATCTGTACTCAAATTCTGATGAGTGTTAGATGAGATCGGAACTAGTCTCCCTTCGACTGTGGTATTGAACACGGTGACGTCCGTATGCTGCCACTCGCTGTATATCTCATCTTCAACCATATTCTCCATGGTGTCTCCGACACCGAAAGATGATGTGATTATAGCAGTGGCTATCATCAATCCTAGAATTACAATCATCGTGTTGGTCTTCCTACGGAATATGTTCCTGAGACCTATCTTGAAAAGTATTTTATGACGGCAGGCATCGATAAGAACTACGGCAACCACCACAGCGATGATGCCCAAAAGAGGGACGATCATTTCCTTCAATCCCCCTTGACCTGATCCCGTTTTATAACTCCGCTCTCCATGTGAAGTACCCTTTCGGCCCTATCGGCAACTCTGTCTTCATGCGTCACCAATACCATAGTGTGACCATTTTTTCCGTTCAATCTACAAAGTATATCCATGATCTTATCCGAAGTTTTAGTATCTAGGTCACCGGTGGGTTCATCTGCCCATATTATATCAGGTTCGTTGACGACCGCTCTTGCGATGGTGACCCGCTGCCTTTCACCACCTGATAAAGCTGAAGGTCTGTGATCGTATCTGTGACCTAAACCAACCATATCCAGTGCCTTTTCTGCCTTTTCTCTAGCATCCTTCGATTTTCCTGCTAGAAGTAGAGGTAGTTCGACGTTCTCTACCGCCGTTAAAACTGGTAACAGATTATAGAACTGGAAAACAAAACCCATATTCAACGCTCTCATATCGGTTTTTTGATTGTCCGTTAAAGAATTTAGGTCTTTACCGTTGAGCCAAACTTTACCTTTAGATATATCATCGAGACCAGAAAGACAATTCAACAAAGTAGTTTTCCCACATCCAGACGGTCCCATGATGGCCACCATCTCACCTTTATTGATAGAAAGGTCAACACCGCGTAGAGCGTGGACTTTGACCTCCCCCTCATAGATCTTGTGTAAATTTTTTGCTCTGATCATTTCTGCTTTCATAGTCTCCGCTTCCATAAAACTGGTATATTATAACCTTTATAAAAAAGTATCTAGAGGGGAAATATGAACTCATATCTGAATGATATAATGTCCGCTCAAACTTTCTTCAATTTGATATCAAACTTTGTTCCACCCAACGAAGACTCTTTCAATGAAATGGAACCGCCGTACCTTTTTAGAAGTAGCTCAACTAAATAAAGTCCGAGTCCGCTTCCACGTCCTTTATCACCGGTGTAACCTTTCTGGAAAACCTTATCTTTCTTTTCATCAGTGATACCTACACCGTCGTCTTCGATTTTACAGACTACTTTATCTTCGAACTCTTCACAGCTTATTTGGATGATACTTCCTTCTGAATGTTTGATGGAATTTTCGATTATATTTGAGAAAACCTCTTTTAGGAGAGTACCGCCTTTGACCTTTTCCATTTCACTCGGTATATCGACTTTCAATCTGAATCCCTTTTCTTTCGATATGTCTTTTAGCTCATAGATGGCTTCTTTTATGGTAAGTCCCATATCGATATCCCTTGTATATTCCTCTTCAGCCTTCCTCAACATTCCAACTTTATCTATGAGTTCAGCACTGCTTTTAGCTCCTTTCTTAGCAAGTTTGATATATTTTTCAGCCTTTTCGGGCAGTTCGAAATCTTCTTCGATCAGATGAAGATACCCATTGATCACCTGAATCTTGTTACTCACATCATGCCGCA
>JAFDTG010000092.1 GCA_019594235.1 Candidatus Saliniplasma halalkaliphilum
GATTTCCAGGTAGCGACAGTTATCCAGAGGCCTGCTGCAGTCACTGCTGATAAAGCACCGATCGATAATATGTTAAGATCTCCAACTTGTCCTACATCAAAGATACCTATCTGTACAGTAGATGTGACATGTTCCCCCGCTAAGATGGCCCCTGCTACAGTTAAAACAGATGCGATTATCACTGCGTGTTTATGTGTGATCGCTTTAGAACCGACTGCCGGACCCATTGAATTCGCTAGGTCGTTAGCACCTATGTTCCAAGCCATGTAGAGTCCAGCGGCCAACCCAGCAACAAGTATCGAAGCACCCAATGTAGAAAGTCCGAGCATACAAAATTGAGTAAATATTTAGCATATATTACTCTTTTCTGTATACTCTATTTAGTCTATATATTTTATTTTCAATAGACGATCCGTCCTTCTCTCAAGATGTTTATAGCTCTTTCGGGATAATCTTTTTCCACCATCTTCTCCATTACTGTTTCGATATCATAACTCATCCTTTCGAACCTGATATCTCCATCTTCAATTACCGCATATGCAGCTCTGTTATCACCATCTCTAGGCTGCCCGAGACTGCCAGGATTAACGAATCTCTTACCATCGACCTCACGGTCCATCTGTATATGGGTGTGACCTAGAAACACTAGATCTTGTTCAACACCGTTGAACTCTCTGAACTCATTTTCTTCTGTGTTCGGTTTCAAATACTTGAACATATCACCTTTCGATGCGTGTGTGATAAAGTGATCTTCAGTTTCCACATCTATGGGTAATCGTCCAAGATAGTCCAAAGACTCCTCATCAAGGTCCTCGATGGTTATCCCCCTCACCTCTTGAGAGAGATCTTTCAGTTCGTATCCACATCCACAATCCACTCCAAAGGCCACTGCATTATCATGGTTCCCTCTTACGACGATATCGGCTTCCTTTCTTATCAGATCCACACATTCCTGTGGAGAAGGTCCGTAATCTACGATATCACCCATACAGTATATCATCGAATAGTCCTCTAGTTCTATCACTTTCTTCAAAGCTTCGTAATTTCCGTGTACATCCGATATCAGGAGTATTTTCATATCTTTCATTTTTATCCTCTTAACTTTTAAGTTTCTGGTTCTATCCTCTCACCGGTCTCCATATAAACAACCCTGTCAACGATATTACAGGCGTGGTCCGCTATCCTTTCCAAATACCGTATAACTAGTATGTACTGAGTACCCTGTGTGATAGTGCTCTTGTCTTCCATCATGTAGGTTAGTACTTCTCTGAATATCTCATCATAAAGGGCATCGACTTTTTCTTCGTTCTCATATATCTTATCTAGATAGGAAACATCTTCTTCCATAAAAGAGTCCACAGCCATATCCACCATCTCTATGGTGATGTTTGCCATGTGGGGTATAGATACAAGTTTTTTCATATGTTGCTTGCCCAACATCCTTTTAGAAACATTCACGATATCTTCAGAGTACCGTCCGATCCGATCAAGGTCCGTAATGATCTTAAGACAAGTCCCTATCAATCTCAGGTCCTTAGCTACAGGAGCCTGTAAAGCTATCAATTTTAATCCCTTTTTCTCGATATGCCTATCATAAGCATATATCTTTTTATCCAGTTCCTTTACCTTTTCGATCTTATCATTATCAAGACTTACCAAACTATCGATTGCTAGAGAAATAGCTTGAGATGACAAATCGCCCATCTCCTCGACCATTTTTTTTCAGTTCCTTGAGCTCTACATGATAAGATTTTCTTACTTCATCTGGTGTCATATTTATTCACCCAAACCTTCCTGTGATATATTTCTCAGTGCTGTTTTCCTGCGGATTCTCAAATATTTGAGTCGTATCACCGAACTCGATCAATTCTCCTAAGTACATGTAAGCGGTATAATCACTGACTCTAGCGGCCTGCTGCATGTTATGTGTAACAATCACAACGGTATAATGGTTTTTTAATTCATCTATAAGATCTTCTATCTTTGCCGTAGCTATGGGATCTAAAGCAGAACAGGGTTCATCCATCAAGATCACTTCTGGTTCTGTAGCTAACGCCCTAGCTATGCACAGGCGCTGCTGCTGCCCTCCAGAAAGTGAAAGAGCATTTTCATCCAGCCTATCTTTGACTTCATCCCAGAGTGCTGACTGCTTCAAACACCTCTCCACGACCTCATCTTTTTCGACCTTCATACCGTTAACCTCACAACCGTAGTAAATATTATCAGCTATTGAAAAAGGGAAGGGATTAGGCTTCTGAAACACCATCCCCACCTGTCGGCGTACATCTACACAGTCCGTGGTACTATCGTATATATTGAATCCGTCTAGCCATACTTTACCTTCTGTTTTAACGGAGGAAATTGTATCGTTCATCCTATTGAGACCTCTGATCAGAGTAGATTTCCCGCATCCAGAGGGGCCTATGATAGCAGTGATCTTGTTTTCCTTTAGATCCATGTTTACCGATTTGATAGCTTGTGTTTTCCCGTACCAAAGATTGAATGATTCAACCTGCATCTTGATACCTTTGGGTAGTTCTTTTCGCTCACACCTCATTTCCTCTTTTAGTAATTCTTTGAACTTCTCAAACATCTTCAGAACCTCTGTCTGTACTTTTCTCTTATTATGATAGCACTAACATTAACACCTAGTACGATAATCAACAATAGTAATGCGGTGGCCCATGCCTGGAGATCAACATCCCTGTAACCTATTAAACGATAAAGTGAAAGTAGATGGTATGGAAGTGCTTGTATAGGCCTCAACAAACTGGAAGGTGTACCTGCACCGGAGAAGTACACTGCAGTGAACATTATAGGTGCGGTTTCACCGGCCGCTCTACCTAAACCGAGGACGGTTCCGGTTAATATTCCCGGTAGGGACGGGGGTAAAACCACCTTCTTGATCGTCTGCCATTTACTAGCTCCCAGGGCAAGACTGGCATCCCTCAAATCTCCAGGTACAGCATTCAATGCCTCCTCCGCCGACCTTATAACTATGGGAAGAGTCAATATGGCCAAAGTGAGGGCACCGGCTAACAAGCATTTTTGTCCATCGAATAGTATGAGGACAAAGAATGCGTAACCGAACAACCCATGCACTATCGATGGAGTCCCCTGAAGTATGTTCACCGCTGTTCGTATCACCCTAACGGCTAAACCCTTACGAGCATACTCTGCAAGATAGATTGCGGTTCCCACTCCCAATGGGAGTACGATGACAGCTGTGACTAATATCAAAGCTAAAGTACCCAATATAGCAGGGTAAACACCACCTCTCTCACCCATACTTATGATATCCTCGGTAAGGAACTCCCAGGTAATACCTCCAGCACCTCTATATACGATATTGAACAAGATCACAAAGAGGGGGATAAGGGTGAAGATCATGGTGATGTAAAGCATGTAATATGCACCCATCTGTGCACCTTCTTTTTTGAAATTGTAGAATGGTCTAAAACTCAGATAACTGCTGAAAATACCTAAGAACAACATGGACAGTGAGTAGAAGAAAAAGTTAGGTATCCTTGCGTTGATCTCCCATTGTCTCATGTCCAATATTTCGGGTAAATAGAACGAAAAGGCGGCTACCATCAAAACAATTGAGGCGTAAAACAGCATGAAAACACCGTTCATGTCTTTTTCAGTCATGTGGTGGTAGATACCAGAGAGATAATAAGATGCAGAAATCAATGTAAGAGCTACAAAAAACATCCAATACTCCACGTCCATCCTTGTAGCTAGTGCCCAAAAACCCAGTATCGCCACAACCGTTGATACTGTAAATATCCATAAAGAGATAAGCTTTCTTATGTTCATCTTTTCCCCTCGAATTTGTCAGTAGTTCTTTTCTGCAGTATATCAGATATTATGCTCATAACAGCAACTATTGTGAACAGCATTATTCCTGCGGTGAAAAGCACGTTTATTATTATACCGTGAGCTTCTCCCATCTGAACTGCGATCAGTGCAGTAAGGGTATTACCGCTCTCAAATATATCGAAGAAGGGAACCGGTATGCGCATCACCGAACCGATTATCAACATGACAGCCATGGTTTCACCGATGGCTCGCCCCATACCCATTATTACTGCACTGCTTATGCCTGAGATAGCGGCAGGTATGGTCACCTTCCGAATGGTCTGCCATTTAGTTGCCCCTAAGGCTAGGCTTGCATCCTTAAGGTCCTTAGGAACGGCCTTCAATGAATCATCTGACATACTCACTATTATCGGTAGAGCCATGACCCCTAGAACAAGGATACCTGCTAGAAACGAGTTAGTTCCCCTCATCCCGAAGGTATCGTAAAGAAACCTTCCTAACAAAATGGCACCGATGAAACCGTACACGATGCTGGGTATGCCGGCTAACAGCTCGATGAATGGTTTAAGAAGCACACGTATTCTGTTCGGAGCTATCTCTGAGAGATAAATGGCTGCTCCTAACCCAAGGGGAACAGCAACCACCAAGGCCCCAACAGCCACCAGTACTGAACCGAATATTGCCGGAAGCAGTCCGAACTGATTTCTAGCTACATTCCAATCCCTGGAAAGTAGTTCTGAACCGAATCTTTGTATTGCAGGATAGGCTTCTACGAACAGGAATATAAATATGAAAAATATTATTAAAACTGAGACGGTTGCTATCCCGAAAAAGGTGTAATGAACCATCTTGTCCTTAGCCCTTCTCGAGATCATTTTCAACCACCTTTTAATGAGCCGGTATGAAACCGACTTCCGCTACTATTTCCTGACCTCTGCTGCTCATTACGAAGTCTACGTACTCCTTGACCGCACCCGTAGGCTCACCGTTAAGGTAGAAATAGAGGTTCCTTTGTAGACTGTAGTGGCCGGCCTGCACATTTGCTACAGTTGGTTCTACACCATCAAGACTTACCGCCGGTGCGTCTCCACCGGTATAAGCCATGCCTACGTATCCTATTGCATAGTCTGAAGTAGTTACAGTCCTTCTTACATCTGAATTCTCAAGTTGAGTAGAATGTGCCGCTGTTTCTTCCAGTCCCATCATATCCATGAAAGAACCGTAGGTACCCGAAGTTTCTGCTCTTTCTACTACATATATATCTTCGTCGGGCCCACCTATCTCGTTCCAATTATTTGTCTGACCAGAGTATATATCTATAACCTGTTGTGTAGTTAATCCTGTGATACCTGCGTTATAAACAGGTTTGCTCACTATGATCGCTAGTCCATCGATACCTATTGTATATTCTACCAAGTCTGGTATCTGATCCCTTTCGGACTGTCTTATATCCCTACTAGACATACCTATATCGGCAGTTCCTTCTATGATGGCACTTATTCCATAACCAGAACCTCCACCGCTCACAGAAACTCGGATGTTGTCGTGTTCTGAGTTAAATTCTTCAGCACACATCTGTGCTATAGGTAAGTTGGTTGAAGAACCTGTAACCGTCACCTCATTCACTCCATCATCTTCGGTACAACCAGCCATCAAAACACTGGCAACTAAAAGTATGCCGATCATGCCGATGACCATCATCTTGCTTTTCTTTTGCATTTTCATCGGATAAATGAAAAAGAGATAAGGGATATATACTTTATCTGTATAAAATATAGTTTAATAAGTAGTCTATATAGTGAATATATAAAATATTGTGTTTATGTGTTTAGATCATCCTGTAACTCTAGTCCCCGTGAATTCTTTACCCCTGACAGCATTTTCAAAAGATGTTAGATCACGTCCATCCACGATGGATGTTTCGATATTCGCTCTTTGTATTATCTTAGCAGCCAATGGATCGAATACTACATTCGGTCCAGCCCCACTCTCACTTTTTGAAACGATCTCCAGCAGCCTATCATAATCCAGTTCCGGTATCTTCTTTGCATCCTTATCTTTCTTAGGGTCTGCAGTATACACACCATCTACAGATGTTGCATTGACCAATTTATCAGAGTTGAGTCTTTCAGCCAGCATGGCGGCGACGGCATCGGTGGTATGTCCCGGATGTGTCCCTCCCATGGTGATCACAGAATAATGGTTCCCGGCAGAGATAGCTTCATCGAAGTTATCGGCGGGTATCGGATAAACGTCCTTACCCATGGCGATTATCAATAATCTCGCATTCAATTTAGATGTGGATATCCCGAGTTCATCTAGAGTAGCTTCGTCAGCACCTAGGGACCTTCCCCATTTGATGTATTTTCTAGCGGTACTACCTCCTCCCACGACCAGATAGAGTTTGTATTCCTCTTTCAAGGACTTTAAAATTTCAGCAAGTTCTTGGATGTAAGAAACGTTATCATCATCTGGCAACAATATCGACCCACCGATGGATATCACTATCTCTTCTTTCATTTTACCAAAACATAAAACA
>JAFDTG010000023.1 GCA_019594235.1 Candidatus Saliniplasma halalkaliphilum
ACACAGAGGAAGATAACGAACACAAATACGCTGTCACATCATCACTCAACGTCCAGAACATGTCGGAGGCGTGGTTGACGTTCTGGCATAAGTATCGTATAATACAGGGTGTCAATGGTGCTTACTTAGAGATAGGACACTTTAACGAAAGCGATGAATGGCACTGGGATTACGTACAACCTGCCGTTGGTCCATATACAGGTAATCTACTGATGCAGGAAGAAGTCTATGATGATTCAGGTAGAGAGATCAAATGGGCGTGGACTGGTAAGAGTGCACAGAATACCATGCAGTGGGAATATGTAAGGTTGAATGTGATGAACTACCTTGATCGGTTGGAGATCGATGATGAATACCGTGATAATATCCGGATACGGTTCAAGTACCACCAGTTCGGAGGAGCGACTGTCCCCGGTGGATGGCTTATCGATGATGTCAGTATAACAGCTAGCAGGATCAGAGATGATGATAGTCATATCCATGAGGGTATGCAGGATATGTGGCAGTTGAAACAAACTGAAGATAGATACGACAACCCAACTACAGCCTGGTGGAGTGGTGAACCTGGAGAAAACGAATTCAGAGGAGGTATAGATAACAGTTTGATGACAACGTCTATCGACCTAAGGAATGCAGATACTGCATTATTCAGTGCGGACTTCAAATTCAACATCAACACAGAATCCGGTGTACCTCCAGATGTAGTACGGGTTGAGATCACTACAGACGGAGGTAGATCCTGGGAATCAATTAATCTAGGTGTACGAGTTGCAACTGGTGTATCCGGTACAGATAGTACCAATTACTGGGTCCAAGCAGGTGACTTATCTAGACTTAACATCGATCTCTCAGATTACTCGGGCAATATCATACGCTTAAGATTCAGAGTCGTTACAAACAACGACCCAGACTACGATAATTTCGAAGAAGATCCTAATGACGAGAATAACGACGTCGATTTCGGTGGATTCTACGTTAACAACGTAATTATCAGCGGAAGAACTGCAGGTTCCTAAAACCCTTTCTAAACACTCTTTTTTCAATCCCTGACCAAACCTTAATATACGTCCTAAGTATCGCCCATCTAGGTGCTATAATGGATAGGATTCCAACAAATAAAGTACACGAAATTATGAAGCGCTATACCATCGGTGATGGGATGGATATAGTTTACGACCATAAGAAAAGCCACGGTAGCTATCTTTATGATGCAAAGAGTGATAAAGAATATCTTGATATGTTCACTTTTTTTGCAAGCTTACCCATTGGGCACAACCACCCAAAACTCATGGAAGATGAATTTTTTAACCATCTCGCAGAAGTGGCGGTCAACAAACCTTCTAATTCAGATATTTATACTAAGGAATTAGCTGAATTCACTGAGACTTTCGCAAAAATAGCGAAACCTGATATCTATAAGCACCTATTTTTCGTAAGTGGTGGAGCACTAGCTGTTGAAAACGCATTAAAAGTCAGTATGGATTGGAAAGTTAGGAAGAACTTCAACAGGGGTTACGACCAAGTTGTTGGTCAACAGATCATCCATTTTGAAGATGCCTTCCACGGAAGGTCAGGTTATACACTTTCACTGACAAACACATTCGATCCTAGAAAATTCCAATACTTCTCCAGATTCGACTGGCCTAGAATAGATGTTCCAAATCTCACTTTCCCCCTAACTGAAGAAGTCGAAGAAAGAGTAAAGATGGAGGAATCTCAAGCTATTAGACAGATTCACCACGCTATCGATGAAGATGTTGACAACATCGCCGCACTTATCATGGAGCCTATCCAAGGCGAAGGTGGAGACCGACATTTTAGACCAGATTTCCTAAAATCGTTACAAAATATTTGCAAAGAAAACGACATAATGTTCATACTTGATGAAATACAATCAGGGATGGGGTTAACCGGTAAATGGTGGGCATACCAACACTACGACATAGAACCGGATATAGTTGCTTTCGGTAAGAAGGCTCAAACGTGCGGTATAATGGCCAACGAACGTGTAGAAGAGGTTGACCATCACTGTTTCGAAGAATCCAGCAGGGTCAACTCTACATGGGGTGGAAACTTAGTCGACATGGTAAGGTCTCAAAAATACATCGAGATCATCGAAGAGGAAAAATTAGTGCAGAATGCAAGAGAAGTCGGTAACTACCTAAAAAATGCCCTTTTAGATTTAGAAGATCAGCACGATGGTGTTACAAACGTAAGAGGAAAAGGATTGATGTGTGCTTTCAATCTACCTTCTACTGAACAAAGAGACGAGGTCAAAGAAAAATGTTTCAAGAACGGATTGTTAGTACTTAAATCCGGAAAAAGAGCTATCAGATTTAGGCCACCATTGAACTTCAGTAAAGAAGAGGTCGACAAAGCATACAGTATCTTAGAAAGGTCAGTTAACAACTGTTTATAAAAACCTCTTTTATTTTTTTTACATTTCTCTTTCAACTTTACCTGTAGCCGCATTGATAACTACTATACCTTCCGTTCCTTCGACAGCCCACATCGGAACATAAACGATACCTCTTTCATTCAACTCGATATTTTCTTTTGACGGTGCGTCTTCGCTCTTCTCAACGATGGTAACACCTTCTTCCTCCCACCTATCTTCTCTCTCAACAGAATGTCTATCCTTGATTGCTGAAAGAGCTTTTTTAGAACTGTCGTCTTTTGAGATGTTAGGTTCTAATTTAATATGAGATCTTTTAATATCTGCAACCCGTTCGAAGGGTTGATCCCAAAAATTCCTCTTTCCAGATATTCCATTCAAGTAAAATTTTCCTTTAGTTATTTCTCCATCATCCCACCATACTTTATAATGGAAAAGATAGTGTGGAACCAGTTCCAGTCTGTACTTAAAACCTTTAACTTGTTTTTCACCTAGTTCGGATATATCATTGAAATCCATCATCGGTTTTAACGTAGCTTCTTTCCTTTTATGTTCAATATCAAAACGTAAATTATCATCTGGACCGATAAGGCCTTTTTCCCCTTCTGCGATACCTTCCATGACACTCTTTTCTAATTCCATATCCCCGACTTTTTGTACTAGAACTTCTCTATCCCAAATTTCAACTTCAGTAGGGATCTTTTTCATGGACTCTTGATCAATATCTTCAAAAACAACTAGAATCTTTTCACCCTCTGCATTCTCCAACTCATCAAGAGCGTCATTTTTAACTCTGTCTCCAGCAACTATCAGACTCCTTAAATCATCATCTGATTTACCAACTATCTTACCCTTACCACTAAAAATTAGCTCAAAACCTTCGTATTCGAGCAGTTCCTCCATGAGTTGATAGAAGTTTTTCACGTATATCACTTTTTCAGATTCGTTTTACTTGCCCAATATTATCTTTATCGCATTTAAGTTTAATCAAATTTTATATTGGGACATATCCCTGTTATCCGCAGACGCTATGCCATCATCAGAAACTGCGATGACACCGATCGAAATCTCTTCAGGATATTCCTCTACTACCATCTCACAAGCGTCTTTTATGTCATGTTCCAACAATAAATCATAACATCTCTTTGCACTCATCCTTTTGATTATCTCTTCTCCTTTACCTGTAGTGACCACTGCACCTCTTTTACCGGCGTAAAAACCACATCCAACCAAAGGGCTGTCTCCGACTCTTCCTCGCATACAATAGCTTGTTCCGCCTGTAGAAACAGCAGCTGCATACTCACCATCGACTTCAGCTACACATCCTACAGTATCGCCACCGTCGACCTGATCATAAAATTCCCTTATTCTCTTCAGTCTTTCAGAACCTCCCGTTTCTTCTAACTTTTCCTTCATTTCTTTAAATTCTTCCATTCGTTTTTCAGTAACAGGGTCATGTTCTTTATAACCTAGGTCTCTAGCAAAATTAGTAGAATCAACTCCAGTTAACATAACAAATGGTGAATCATAGATCTCTTTAGCGATTTTAACAGGATTTCTCACTTTCTCAATCGCTGAAACTGCCCCTATCTCTCCAGAAAACATCACAGCTGCGTCCATCTGTACTGAACCGTCCAATCTGATCCTTGAACCAGTACCAGCGTTGAAAACGGGATCATCTTCTAGTTCCTTAACCACTCCGATAACTACTTCTAAGGCATTGGATTTATCAACGATTCCTTTTTCGACTGTTTTCTTAACGTTCTCGTCCATCTCTCGTGGGCTTCCAACTCCGCCGTGGGCTAATACTCTCATAGGTGGGTCAATAACATCTCATTATTTATTTTTTCGATTATTTATCTAATAAACTGAAACATTTCTACGACTTCTAGGGAAAGAATGTTATATAGGTTAAATTTAATCAACAAACAATGCATGAATATTCAGTGATGAAACAACTCGTATCCGCACTTCTAGATGAATTAGAAGACAAAAACGTCAAAAAGGTCAAAGAAATCAGAATCGAGATAGGTGAGTTAACATTTTTAGGTGAGCAGCAGTTGAAGTTCGCTCACGAAGTTCTCAGTAAAGATAACATTTTAGAGGGTTCAGAACTAAATGTGAAGGTTAATGATGCTAAAGTGAGATGTAACAATTGTGGTTATGAAGGAGGAGTATCTTACTCTAACGATCCTGGATTTCATTTTAATATACCCGTTATATCTTGTCCAGAATGTGGCGAAAAACCTGAAGTGATACAGGGCAAAGAAACAATGATAACAGGAGTAACAGCTGAAGAGGTGGATTGATATGGATATAGATTTAGACCAGTTTAAGTTTAGGGATAAGGAAAGAGCAGATGAAATCTTGAAGGAATTAAAGAAGGCAGATGAGGATATCACGGTTATGCATGTATGCGGAACACATCAAGATACGTTGGTTAAACATGGACTCGAACCTATTTTAAATGAGGTAGGCGTTGATATCAGACAAGGACCCGGCTGTCCAGTATGCGTTACGAATCAAAAAGAGATCGAAGAGATAATCAAATTATCAAAAGAGGGAATCACCGTAACTGCTTTTGGAGATATGATCCATGTACCTGGTCTAAATTCATCTTTAAGTGATGCAAAAAGTGAAGGAGCTAAAGTGAAAATCGTTTATGGAGTCGACGATGCTGTGAAATACGCTGAAAAACATGACGAAGAAGTTGTTTTCATGAGTGTTGGTTTCGAAACTACCACGCCTTCGATAGCTTCAGCGATATTGAATGGACCTCCTGATAATTTTAGTATTTTAACTTGTAATAGAGTAATTCCACCGGCATTAAAACTAATTTTAGAAACTGGAGAGATCAGTCTAGACGGTCTTATAGAGCCTGGTCACGTTAGTGCGATCATAGGTACGAAACCATATGAACCATTATCGCAGAAATTCAAGATTCCACAAGTAGTTGCTGGTTTCGAACCTCTAGACTTGTTATTAGCAGCCTTCCTGCTCGTCCGTCAGAAGCAAGAAGGTCGTGCTGAAGTCGAAAACGAATATGATAGAGTAGTTAGACCTGAAGGGAATTTAAAGGCTATAAACGCCATGGAAACGGTCTTCAAGCCAAAAGATGTTGAATGGAGAGGGTTCCCTACGATCAAAAACTCGGGTTTAAAGCTTAGAAAAGAGTACGAAAAATACGGTGCTAGAAAGAACTTCGAAGACACTCTACAAGAGGTTTGGGAAAAAGAATACGGCGAACCGGAAGGATGTCTCTGCGGAGAAGTTCTTAGAGGTGTTGTGGATTCGGAAGAATGCCCAAAATTCGCTGTTGAATGTACTCCTCAGAATCCTATAGGTCCATGTATGGTAAGTAGAGAAGGTGGATGTAATATCGCCTTCAGATATAAGAGGAAAAAGTAGGTTACTTTTTTATCTGCAAAAAAAATGAAAAGAGATGAAATAGGTTTTAGAGAGTACTAGATGGATTATAAAAGAAGTCATCTCCAGTAAAAGTAGATCTTACATAGCAATAATCCATAAGAGGGTATCCGAGGATAAAGCATAAATAAATCACAGAATAATATAGTACTATGGGAGAAACTGCGGGCCTTGAAATTTTCAAGGAAACCCATGAATTTTATAAAAAATACGGGTACAATGCCCAATTAGGGGACCTTACAGAGGGTTCACTAGAATTTTTACGCGGTCTTGAAAAAAAGTTAACAAATGGATTTCATAGAATAATCGGATCTGAAGAAATCCGAAAAGAAAGAAAGAAATTAGTGGTGAAGAAAAAGGCTAAACACAGATGGAAGTGCACTGTTAATACTTCACCACTCGCTGCTAGAACCATGCCTTATTTCCCAAAAATATTAGGAAGACTACTAAGGAACAGTTCAGGGAGTTTTTACGACTACGTTGATGAAGAACTTGCCTATTATATGGAAAAGTACTGGAATATGAGGGGAGGTTCCGGTACTTCTAGAAAAAAAAGAGTCGAATGTATCAACAAACGTACTGGAAGAGGGGGAGATACAAGTCGCGGTTACCTTTTATTCCCTTGGGAGAAAGTACCCGATTATTTTAATGCTGGATTGATCAGAGATGTAGGAAGCGATAGTTTTCTAGGTGGGAAAATTGAGTTACAGGCCCTTGAAAGGATGTGTAAAAATCGGCAATACGTGATTGCATATTACCCGAATTTCAAATCATTCGAATATTATAAGAAATATGAATTAAGTGGAAAGAATGCAAGATTTGTACCAGTCCATGAAGTAAATATACCCGAAAGATGGGAACTTTACATATGACCATCCTTTTAACTTCCGAATGATCATTAATAATTTTAAAAACAATATGTTTTTATATCCTTTGTCTTTCAGTTGATACCATATCTTCAAGAAGATAACTATGACAGAAGACTTAGAAAAACAAATTGAAGAGATTGAAGAGGAGATACGAGAAACTCCATACAACAAGTCTACTCAGCAGCATATAGGGAGATTGAAAGCTAAACTTTCAAAATTAAAAGATAAATTGGACAGACAAGGTGAAGGTACTGCTGAATCTGGTGGTTATGCTATAAAAAAAGAGGGTGACGCCACTATCGGACTGGTCGGTTTTCCAAGCACCGGTAAAAGTACTTTACTAAATAATCTAACTGGAGCAAAAAGTCAAGTAGCTAATTATGAATTCACCACTTTAGATGTGATACCGGGTATACTAAAATATAACGATGCAGTACTACAAATATTAGACCTACCGGGTTTGGTCGAGGGCGCATCTTCTGGTAGAGGTAGGGGAAGAGAAGTTTTATCGGTAGCTAGAGAAACAGACCTCATACTATTGATGGGAGATGTTTACAAAGATGATCTACAAACAATGGTAGATGAGTTAGAAGGTAAAGGTATCCGATTGAACAAAAAACCGCCAGAGATAGTTATCAAAAAGAAAGAAAAAGGTGGTATAGAAGTCAGGAGTACCGTCGAGCTGACTAAAATTGATAAAGAAACTATAAAGGAAATTTTAAGGGAATATCGATATATCAATGCAAACATAGTTATCAGGGATAATATCACCGTCGAGGAGTTGATCGATCATCTCAGCGGTAATAGAGTTTACATACCCGCGGTTCCGATCATAAATAAAATAGATTTAGAATATCATAACAAAAACTTATCTGATAAGATAAAAAGTTGGGATCTAGTTTACATTTCTGCGTTAAAAGAAGAAGGTCTAGATGAACTTAAAAAGAGGATATTTGACGAACTGAATATGATCCGAGTATTTTTGAGACCAAAAGGTGAAAAAGCCGACGACGAGCCGATGATATTAGATAAAAATGCAACGGTAGAAGATGTGTGTAAAAAACTCCACAGCGACTTTATGGAAAAATTTAGATACGCTAGAATATGGGGTCCAACAGCAAAGTTTCCTAAACAACAGGTGGGGTTGGATCACAAACTAAAAGAAGGAGATACTGTTCGAATTATCACTGAATGAAACAACAGTTAGATTTAAATTGTACCATACTTAGTAATGATTATCATGATGAAAGAAGTGATCTCGAAAGCAATGAGCTCCGGATTGGATTTCACAAGAAGAGGAGCTCTCAAATCTTTCCTGAACAGAATGGATATAGACGAAGATCTTTATGACCAGGTATACATCGTTATTAAAAATAGGGCATACCAAAATGAATTTGAGAACACTCCAAAAAGAAACATCATCATATTTCTACCCCAATGTCTAAGAAATACTGAAAAATGTGAAGCTGAACTTACCGATAAAGGTTACGAATGCAAACATTGTGGAGGATGTTCTATCTCAACTATCATAAAATCGGCTGACGAATTAGGTTATGCAGGTATTTTCATAGTTCCTGGCGGTAGTCTAGTTAGGAGTATAATCAAAGAAAAAAGACCTGGGGCTATCATTGGAGTTGCTTGTAATTATGAACTGGTCGAGGGAATAGAACATGCATCAGTCCATGGTATCCCTACCCAAAGCATTCCTTTGATTCAAGGTGGTTGTAAAGATACTAAAGTAGATGAGGAAGAGGTTTTAGAACTTCTTGATAAGTGATGTTTTAGTTTTCTTTTTTCCCTTTGAAATAGTATGAAGAACTTATTCCAACTCCAGCTATAATTCCTACGAGTATTATGATATGTAAGTTCGAGATCTCCAGTGGTCTTTGTGAAGTTTTGAATGCATGTAATAGTCCATCATAAGATGTTATGTAAACCGATCCATCCCCTCCAATGGCAGGTGATGAAAGGATCTGTGAATCTGAAGTATAATTCCATCCTTGTGTCCCATTTGGATTTACGGCGTAAATTTTCTCATCGAAGGAACCAAAATATATCGTTCCATCTTGACCTATAGCGGGTGAGGAAAAGATCCATCCTTCAGTGGTGAAATTCCATTTCTCCGTACCATCTCGGTTGACAGCATATAAAGTTTCATCATAAGACCCTATGTAGATAGTACCTTCTGAGTCAATAGCTGGTGATGAAAATACTGGACCGGCTGTACCAAAACGCCATACTTCAGTTCCATCTTCTTGGTCTATAGCAAATAGGTGGCCGTCCCCAACTCCGATGTATATATTTCCATCTTCACCAACAGCAGGTGATGAAGCAATACCGAGATCCCTTCGGAATGTCCATTTCTCCGTGCCGTCTGGATTGATAGCGTGTAGCCAACCATCTGTCAGTGCTCCTTGTTGGGAGAGTCTTGTTGAAGCTACGTAAATATTACCATCGTCATCTAGAGCCGGCGATGATTGGATCATACGCATCTCTCGTTCACCTTTAAAAGATATATTCCACTCTTTTTGTCCTTCCGAATTCAGATTATATACGACACCATCGTTATTGCCGAAATATATGTTACCATCTGGTCCGATAACTGGAGATGAATCTATTCTACTTTCAGTCGGGAATCTCCATTTTATATTTCCATCTGAATCCAAAGCCGTTAAATTCCTGTCCATAGAACCGACATAGATGGTACCATCTTCAGCTATGGCAGGAGTAGATTGTATGATCTCATCAAAAGTATATTCCCAGTTAATTCGCCCATTTTCATTGATTGAAAACAGTGTGTCACCTGCGGCTTGAATAATATCACCATCTTGATTGATCACCGGTGATCCAACTACATCTGAAGCTAGTGATGTATTCCAACCATCGTTGAGTTCTATATCGTTTGAATCTTGTTCTATATTTCCAGTTCTTTTTGGATTTTGTCTAAAACAAGGCCATGGACTACTTTCCGACAATCCACTAGAACTTACTTCATTTGAACCACTGAACATAATCAAAAATGAAAAGAGTATTAATGTAACGACTATTATCACTGAGCAGGACTTCATCCATCTTTTAGATAAATTCATTTTGATTTAGCCACCTTTTCAGATTTAACTTAATGTTATGGTCTATTTTTATTTTTCCCAGTCCTAACATCACCCGAAGGTAAACTATTAATAATATCTGTTTCAATTATAGAATCAATATGGAGGCAAATATATGAATAAACTTACAAAGATTATGTCAATATTAACCTTACTAGTGATACTTATTGCAATCGGTGTACCTATGACTACCCAAGCTCAGACTGATGTACCTGAATGGAATGAAGGTGATTCTTGGGCCATGGGATACGAAAAAGATCTCGACGTACTTTTTGCACCTGGAATAAATATGATTAGAGACCAAATCGAAGATGATCTAGAGACTGATGAGGAATTTGAAAGTTTCGATTTCAACTTCGAAGGAGAAGTATCTACATACTACGTTTATGAAGTCGTTGAAGTTGGAGATGACTATTACGTATTGGAAATCTATGCTGGAACTGAAGTGAAGATGCAAGGTGATTTCGAGGCTACTGGACAACTACCAAAAGAAGGTACAAGCGAGGAAGATGACGATACTGAAATAAGAACGATCAGTGGAAACGGTGACTTGCATTACTTGAGTAAATTGACCGGTGAGGCAGTCTTTACCAAAAACGAACTAGCACTTGAGAGTTTAGAGTTCGATATTGAGATGTCTATGGAAGGAAATTTAAATCTATATAATTTCCCAGACATAGAAATTCTAGAAGAAGATGATGAGTTCTATTATACGGATTACAGTTTTGGGATAATGTTCAATTTTGAAGCTTCAATGGAGATGTCTTTCGATCCCGCACTAGATATGTATAACTTCCCGATCGAAGAAAACACTGAATGGATCGCAAGTTCAACGATGACAATCTCTGGAACCTATCAAGGTAAGTTCGATATAACTGGATTACCTGAAGAAATAAAAGAAGACTTTGAAAGGGATATGGGTATAGAATTACCTATAATCTTTGAAGAATTTGAAGTAGAATCCATAGATGAAATAGAGTACGGTACGATCGAAGAAACAAGTGACCCTGTAGAAATTCCAATGAAATGTACTGGAACAGATACAATAGTACTTCATGACGGAACAACTGTTGATGTTTACATCCTAGAATTCGATATGCCTACTTCCCCATACCAACCATCTCAACCATCTTTCATGATTAAATATTCATCCGAACACGGAAATATCGTTACTACTGAAAGTTCGTTAAGAAACACACCTTTCGGAGAATTTGTGGCGGATGATACCATAGAGATGGAATCAGTAGAAGCTAGTGAAGCAAAACAGAATATCGATACCATGGGCGAAGAGGAAGAAGAAAACGGATTCCCTATACCCTTTGCTTCAACACAGATGGTTATGATCTCGTTGATAGTCGCTGTAATGATAGCAATGATACTGAAATCAAAAGTACCAAAAAATAAGAACTAGGATAACATAAACCCCCTTTTCTTTTTTTAATATTATATGATAAAACTTAAAACAACCTGTGGTAATCTGATTAAATAAAAATAATAGGAGATGAAAGGGAGTTATGGATACAGTATTAAAAGTCGAAGATCTCAATAAACACCTAAATGGTTTCAAACTTTCGAACATCAACCTGTATTTAGGTAAAGGAAAAATCGTACTTTTAGCCGGGAGAAACGGCGCAGGGAAAACAAAATTGTTAGAAACCATTTCTTGTATTTCACCTCCAACTAATGGTCACATTCAATTTTTTAACGATACTATCTTTAAAAATAAAGTCTATAAAAAAAATTTACAAAATAATCTAAAGAAAGTAGGATTGATGCTACAAAATGAAAGATTGTTTGGTAGTCTAACCGTTGAAGAGATTTTTGAAACCTTTTCTAGCCTATATAATGTACAGGACTATAGACAGTACTTCTCTGAATGTGATCTTATAAAAGAGAGTCTTGATAAAAGAATTGATAAACTTTCCGAAGGTAAAAAACAACTTACAAAATTTCTCCTAAGTATATCTCATGATCCGGATTTGGTCTTGTTAGATGAACCAAGCACATACCTTGATGACGAAGTTAGAAAGTGGTTATTTAAAAAGGTAAGGGAAATGAAAGAACAGGGTAAATCCTTTTTGATCAGTACAAATCAAATCTGGGAAGTGGGTAGGATATGTGACGAATTAATTATCCTTGAAAATGGAAAAATCATAGATACGATATCGGAGTTTAAAAAGTACTATAAAGGCTCAGTTATCGAAGTCCCAAAAAGCACCATGGATATAAATTCAATATCTGGGCACATCAGTATAAAAGAAAAAGAAAACAAAAAAGTAATCTTCACGACCTATGATATTAAAGATATCCTTGACCAGGTTGAACTAGAAGAGGAGGAGATAATTGAGATCAGGAAAGTAAGATTAGAAGATTTTTATAACCTTAAAACAGAGGTGAGCACTTGAGAAGAACTCCCTTCAACGCCTTTATAAAATCGCAGCTAAAAAGGCGGTTGAGAAATAAACGTTTCTTGATATGGGTAATTATAATGCCAATGCTCTTCATGGGTTCACTATATTTGATCTGGGGGGGAGAAGGAGTACAACCTCATGTAGCTGTTTTAAACCAAGATGGATCCAGCATATCTCAAATCGCCATGGGAGTATTAAGGACACAAGACAACCTAAATGTCGAAGAAGTTTATTCACTGGATGAGGGTGTAGAGAAGTTAAGGTGGGGTGAAGCTGAAATCTTTTTAGTGATACCTGATGATTTTTCTGAGAAATGGGAGAATATATCAAGAGGAGAAGAGGAATACGAATCTATAATATTCGATATTTATTACACTGCTGGAGAACAGGAAGAAGAACTAATAAACATGATCTTAAAAGGGGTCGTAGAAGATATCAATACTTTCATAGAGGGTGACAGACAGAGACCTGTGGAAATCAAAACACGTAAACTTACTCTTAATGGCGGGAGTACAATGGACATGCTTTTACCCAGCGGTATTATAATAGTTATAGTTCATATCGGTATATACGCATCCAGCAGCGATACATCTAGATTGAGGGAACTTAAATTTGATAAAAGATTAAAAACAAGTTCATGGAAATCCATATATGTCGTTTCAGGTAAAATATCAGTAGATTCTTCACTAACTACTTCAGCTGGATTAATAGCATTACTATCCGGTTCTATGTTATTCGAAATAAGCATAAGTTCTACAATTATTTTAGGATCTGTATTGTTGTTTTTTATTACCAGTCTAGTATTTAACCTAATAGGGCACATAATAGGTAAATTTTCTGACACTCAAACGTCCTCACAGAGTATCTCAAGTATGTTCGTTTTCCCATTCATATTCTTCGCTCAAGCTTACTTGTTTTCCAGTTTCTTCCCGGAGTATATACGAATGATTTCACGATTTCTACCTATTTATCCACTTGTAGACGGAATGAGGAAACTTTTATTCTATCCAATATCCATTGTTGACTACGGGATTATAATATTGATAAGTTTAATCTGGTTGGGATTTACATTCTCAATATGTTTTATATTGGAAAATAGAAGATGATGAATTAAAGATATCACCATTCATAAATTCTAAATAGATAGGTTTTATATTATCCAAAAAAGTGGTTTGCATGATCGATATAAAAAAGTCAGAGGACGACTAAATGAAGATTATAAATGACCAAACCTTTATAATATGCGGAAGAGATAAAATGTATAATATGTTGGAGGATTCAATATGGGTTTCCTAGATTCATTAGATAAGATAATAAATAAAGAAAAAAGAACTCTCAGTAAAGCCCACAAACAGATGGACAAAGCGGAAGATATGAAGAAATCAGGTAATGTTAAAGGCGCTAGAGAGATCTGTGACAAAACCAGGAGTTATTTACAAAAAAAGAGAAGTGATTTTGAACAGAGGTATGATAAATTATCTCAAGTCTATGACCGGTTGGGATGGTTATATTATTCTTTAGGATTTGAGGATAGAGCTTTGGAAACAGAGGAAAATGCACTTAATATTGATAATCAGAATATCAGCTCTTTAAATCATAAAGCGCTCATTATTTCACATAAAGGCGATATCAAGGAAGCACTTCATATTCTAGAAGATGCTCTAAATCTAAATCCAAAAAATAAATATACTTTAAAAAATAAAGGAGATATACTTAAAAAGAATGGACGAAAAGAAGAAGCTGTCAGGGCTTACGAACAAGCTCTTGAAGCAGATCCTAACGATATCTCATTCTATGAAAAAATATTGGATATTAAACCAAGGGATGAAAAGACCTGGGCAAAGAAAGGGATCGCATACAAAAATAACAACGATTATTCTTCTGCCATAGAGTGTTTTAATAAATCACTAGAGATAAGACCACATCAGGAAGATGTATGGCTACAGAAAGGTTTGACATTACGAGAGATGGGTAATCTTAACGACGCAGTAGTCTGTTTCGATAACGGAATCGAAACTGATCCATCTCACAAGGAATTATGGGCAGAGAAAGCAAATACTTTGTATCAACTTGAAAGATATCAGGAAGCACTGGAAGCCTATTCTAGAGCATTGGAGATCGATTCAGAAGATAAAGATCTATGGAATAAAAAGGGAACTATTCTATATGAACTTGAAAGATACCGGGAAGCCGTATCCTCCTTCGATAAAGGTCTTGCTATCGATATGGACGATATAAGAATTCTAAATAATAAAAAAGAGGCTTTGAAACCTCTTAGACGTTATGACGAATTGGTAAGAGTTTGCGATAAAATATTAGATAAGAATCCTTCAGATGCTAGTACTTTATACGATAAAGGCGTAGCACTTGAGAAATTAGGGCAGAATGAGGAAGCTATAGAACAATTTGAAGAAGCCCTTTCATATAACCCCAGGGACATATATGCATTAGAGCACGAAAAAGAAATCTATAAGAAGATGGGGCGATGGAAAGAAATAATCCGTGTAACTGAAAGAATAACTGAAATAGATTCAGAAAATTGGGGCGGCTGGTACGACAAAGGGGAGGCATACTTGAAAATAAACGAACCCGCTAAAGCACTGGAATGCTTTAATAGATCACTCATAATCAAAGATAATGATATAAAGAGTTTAAAAGGTAAAAAAGAAGCACTTATTAAATTAAATAGGTATGAAGAGGTGATCTCAGTATGCGACCGTTTACTCACTACTGATCCAGACGATGCTGATGCTTATTTTGATAGAGCTAAAAGTTTTGAGAAACTAAGGAATTTTGAGAAGGCCATTGAAGACTACAAAAAAGGACTTTCTGTCGATGTATCTAGACCAGAGATGTGGAATAACAAAGGTCTATGTGAATATAGAGTTGGTTTATATGAAGACGCATTAGAAAGTTTCGATAAAGCTATAGGAATAGATTCAGATAATAAAAAATATTGGAATAACAAAGGTCACACTCAGACAAAACTAGAAGATTACGAAGGAGCTATCAAATCTTACGAAAAGGCGTTAAATATTAACCCAGAAGATAAAAAGATATGGTACAGTAAAGGGTTAGCCCAAGAAGGAATAAATCGATATGAAGAAGCGATAATATCCTATGATAAAGCTCTTGAAATTGATGATGAAAATCCGGATGTATGGTATAGTAAAGGGATCGCTCTCGAATATTTAGATAGATTCGAAGAAGCTATAGAAGCATTTAATCGATCTTTGAAATTAGATCCAAGAAACAGATTTGCATATAAAAGAAAAGGCATAGCATTGGCTGAGATTGGAAGACACGAAGACGCAGTCAAAGCCTTCGACAGAGCTTTGGATATAAAAGGAGAAGACATAACTCTTCTTGAAAGAAAGATAGATTCTTTAAAAGAACTAGGTAGATGGAACGACATCGAAAAGACTGCCTCCACAATATTAGATATTGATTCTCAGAATGTACATGCATGGAGAGATAAAGGCGGGGCATTAAAGAAACTAGGTGAAGCTGGTTCTGCTTTGGATTGTTACAAAAAATCCATCGAGTTGGACGAGAGTATCAAAGACCTACATGAAGCAAAAGAATTGTTAAAAGATCTAAAACGATGGGATGAAGTAATAGAGTACTCTAACAGGATAATTGAACTAGATGAGAAGAATTTCAAAGCGTGGCAGGACAACGCTATGGCCTTAAAATATCTAAAAAGAAGGGAAGAGAGTATAGATGCCTTTGAAAAAGCACTGGAGCTAGAACCAGAAAACAGAGATATGTGGCTTCAAAAGGGAATGGTTTTAGAACATATAGGTCAACATGAAAACGCTATAAGGTCCTACAACAAAGTTATCGATATAGAAGAGGATGTACATGTAATCCATCGTAAAGCACAAAGCCTCAGAAAGATGGAAAGATACGAAGAAGCAACAGAATGGTTCCAGAAGGCTATCGATATGGAACCTAACAATACGAATTATCTTGACATGAAAGGACGATGTTTGACACATATTGGTGATTATGAAGAGGCAAAAGAGATCTTTGAAAAGTCACTTGAAATAGACGATCAAAATGCTGAAACATGGAAGGATAAAGGTATATTAGCTAAGGAACTCAAGGATTACGAAGAAGCTTTAGGTGCATTCGATACTGCTATAAAACTGGGAGAAAGCGGTCCTGAAATTTGGATAAACAAAGCAGAGAGTTATGACCATCTCGGACGGAAAGAAGACTCCATAAAGGCATATGAAAAAGCAATAGATAAGGATAAAGAAAATCCAAC
>JAFDTG010000026.1 GCA_019594235.1 Candidatus Saliniplasma halalkaliphilum
AAGGGAGTTCTCAATATGGATAAGAGATAACCTCGGTGAAGATACGGTCACACATTTCTCCAAATTCCACCCTTCACATAAGATGAGGAACGTTCCTGCTACACCCTCCAGCAAGATGGATCAGGCTAGAAAGATCGCCGAAGGTGTTGGATTGAACTTCGTCTATCTGGGGAATCTCCCTGCTGACAACGATACGAGGTGCCCGAACTGTGGGAAAGCTATCATAAAACGATCTTATTTTTCGTCCGGAGAACCGAATCTAGAAGACGGTAAATGTCCACGGTGTGGAAGGGATATCCCGATCATCGTATGACCTCATACTCTATCCGGTATTCCTCGTCCCGTTTCTTGTTCCTACTTCTTATCTTATCGGTTATCCGGTCCAACTCGTCCGTGGATACGATGAACAGCACATCCAGTCCTTTCTCGGCAGCTTCCATGGACGATTCCAGAGGTGCGAACATTATGTCCATGTCCAAACCTAATGTCCGGCCTAAACCGTATTGTAGTTCACCTGATACCGCAACCTTGTCGTACTCGATCGATTCCAACTCTTTCTCGATCCTTTTATCCTCGAACTCATCTCCAACCGACAGTAGATAGATACGACCGACCTCCATCTCGGTTATACCTTTCAAAGCACCGACTTGAACCGGTTCACCAACGTCGGCATCGTTCAATGCCTCCCCCATGGAAGAGGATTCGGAAAGTGAAGCGTGTAAAAACCCGTCTTTCATGAACAGTCCCACGGGATCACCTTCAGAAACACGTTCGTCGGCTATGGCCGTACACTTGGAGATCAAATCTATGCCCTGAGAAGCTTCACTCACAAAAACACTGAGTTCCGATAGAACGTCTCTGACCAGTTCTATACCCGATGAAGTAGGGTGGTAGCCTTTAGAGGAAGTATCGATGAGCCCTTCGTCTTCCATCTCCTTGACGTAGTTGGACACTCCCTGCTGGGTCATATCTAGCTCTTTAGCGATATCCGAAAGAGTGTTAGGTTCATCTAATGCAGAATGATAAAGTATCAAGAACTTGGTGAGTTTCTTTTTATCCCTCAGTAATTTCATAGAACATCAATAATCAACAAGATATAAGAGAGTTTTCAAATGTCGTCGGCACGATTCCTGTAAAGGTCCTCATCGACGACTTCTACCATCTTTTCAACATCCAACCCTCCGTTCAAGAACCGATTCAACCTACCAACATGCTCCTGAGGGCTATGAATTATATCGTTGTAACTTATGTAGATGGCTTCCATGGATGGATGTTCTTTTATGTGCTCTTTCAACATGGCCCTGTATTTGATAAACATGTCATAGAGCTCTTCATCTGAAACGTCATCTGGATCTTCACCTTTCCTCAACAGCATCTTCTTCTGGGATTCGATTATCTCCTCTAGATGTCTCTCCATGAAGACGATTTTATAATCGTAGCCTTCGGGTAGATGTTTTATCAATTCAGCCAGAACCTTCACGGCCTTCCCTTTAGCCTGTTCAAGCCATCCCGTATCTTCTGGTAGTTTCTTCACCCTTTCGAACTCGTAGTATCCCTTGGGATTATCGATATTAGCCTCTCTTTCGTGATCCGTCAACGGAGTTATACCTCCCATCTCCAGCATCTTCATCATCATAGAGGTCCCAGAACGTGGAAGGCCGGATACCACTGCGATAGTTTCTTCGTCCATTTTTCTTCACCAGATAACTTCTGTTAAATTTCCATGAAAAGTATTGTATTTTAAACTTGCTAAACACTATACAAGCAAAGTTTAAATAATTAAAGTACGCTTGATTTTCAGATAAATATGATGAGAAAAATCACTGTAATAGCGGTTGTATCACTGATGCTGGTCGGACTTTTCACAGTTCTTCCGGGAGTGAGCGAAGCAGATGAAAGCATAACGGTTACCGACGCTAGAGGAGAAACCATCACTTTTGAAACTCCTCCTGAAAGGATAATCTCTTTCATGCCGTCGAATACCGAGATCTTATTTTACATCGGAGAGGGAGATAGGGTCGTTGGAGTGGATGATTTCAGTGACTATCCATCCGAAGTAAATGATCTTCCGATTGTTGGCGACTCGTTCTCTGTAGATTATGAAAAGATCACCGAGTTAGAACCAGATGTTGTAGTAACTCCTTCTTTCAACACCCAGATGATCGATCAACTAGAAAATATCGGTCATCCGGTCGTTGCTACGAACTCAAACACTTTAGAGGACGTTTATACAGATATGAGATTGCTAGGTGCAATGTGCGGTATCGAAGAAGAAGCAAACCAGATGGCCAACGATCTTGAAAATGAAATGAACGAGATCACCCAGAACACCGTGGATTTACCTAGAGAAGATAGAGTTGATATTTTCTACATGGCATCTGTGGGACCGATTTACACTCCGGGAAACCACACCTTCCAAAACTCCCTGATACAGAACGCTGGAGGGAACAATATCGCAGATCAGGAAGATGGATGGTGGATGATATCCAAGGAGACGATTATCGATGAAGATCCCGAGATAATCATAGCTACCGAATGGTTACAAGATCAGGTTGAAAACTTGACCGAAGATGAGGTATGGCAGGACGTGTCCGCTGTTAGGAATGATGAGATATATTACGTTAACGACAACATCTTCTCAAGACCGGCCCCCAGGGTTGTCGAAGCACAATCAACGTTAACGGATATCACCACTCAACATCTCGATGTAGAAGAAAATGGAGAGGAAGAAAACGGAGAAGATGTTCCCGGATTCACCTTACCCATATTACTGGTGAGTATATCGATAATTTTCACCATATCGATCAAAAATAAGAGTTACCTAAGAGATGATTAAAGAAAGAACTGGTTGGCTTATGGCTGGACTTGCAGTCCTATTGCTTATAATCGCAGTATACTCAGCTACAGTTGGAACTGCTGATATACCTTTCAATGAAGTGGTACTGATAACTCTTAATGAGCTACCTTTGATAAACAGATACGTATCCGCTCCAGAGGGACCCTCTAGAACAATCGTAGTTCTGATCAGACTACCACGTATCGTTCTTGGTATTATCGCAGGTATCAGCTTATCCGTCTCCGGAACTTCTATGCAGGGAATTTTCAAAAATCCGATGGCCTCGCCGTTCATATTGGGTGTATCTGCAGGTGGGGGATTAGGTGCAGCAATTGGATTCTATCTCGGCGTGAGTTTCTACTATCTACCATTACTAGCTTTCTTGACAGCCTTGGGCACTGTCTTCCTGGTTTTCGCATTGGGAAGAGTCAGAAAAAAAACCGATATCGCCACTCTACTTTTAGCTGGACTCGCTATGAATTTCCTCATGTCCGGACTCACCAGTTATATCCGGTACATGAGTCCTCCGGAAAAGATGGTGCAGATGCAGATACTTTCTTTCATGTTAGGTAACTTGAATGAGGCTGCGTGGAACCAAGTCTACATCACATTACCTATAATGATTATCGGTTTAGCTTTAGTTTTCGCATATTCGAGAGATCTTAACGTCATCCAGATGGGAGAAGAATCGGCTTTACAACTCGGTGTTGATGTGGAAAGAACAAAGTTCGTTCAGCTGGTCACATCTAGTCTTCTAGCAGCCACTATGGTGGCATTCACGGGTATAATCGGATTCGTGGGGTTGATGATACCACACGGAGCTAGGCTGATAGTGGGTCCGGAACACAAGCGTCTCATCCCTACCGCCGCACTGATTGGAGGTATTTTTCTGATCCTCTGTGACACCATATCTAGAACTATCGGTGAGATCCCAGTTGGTATAATCACAGTTCTACTGGGTTCTCCCTTCTTCATATACCTTCTTATCAGGAACAGAGGTGATACGGGATGGTAGGGACTTTAGAAGTTAGAGAACTTACTACTGGGTATGGAGAAAAAGAAGTTCTGAAGAACGTTTCAATCTCACTCAAAAAAGGAAAGGTTTTAGGAATTATAGGGCCCAACGGTTCCGGTAAGAGCACTTTGATCAAAGCTATAACGGGAGTTATTCCTACTTGGTCTGGAGAAGTAATGCACGACGGTAAAAATATCGATGATCTCCACCGAAGAGAAAGAGCACGTGTTATAGGCGTAGTACCTCAGGACACTTTCATCAACTTCCCTTTCACTTCGTGGGAGGTGGTGATGATGGGACGGAATCCATACCTGGGTCGGTTCGAGAATCCAAAACGAGATGATGATCTAGCTGTAAAAGAAGCCATGGAAGCGACTAAAACTTTAAAGTTCAAGAACCGGTCTGTAAGGGAACTGTCAGGTGGAGAACTTCAAAGGGTCGTCGTTGCAAGAGCTTTAGCCCAAGAACCACGGTTGATCTTTTTAGATGAAGCCACATCACATCTTGATATAGGACACAAGCTCGAGATCATGAATTTAATAAAAGATCGGGCAAAACATCAGAACGTGGGTATCTTATCCATCCATCACAACCTGAACCTTGCAGCTAGGTACTGCGATGAAATCGTGCTTTTAGATGGTGGAGAAGTCCATGCTAAGGGTACACCAAAGGAAGTTTTAACGAGAGCACATCTGAGAGCGGTTTACGGCATAGAGGCGGAAATCGATGAGAATCCCAGGGATGGATCGTTGTATGTTACACCTATTAAAAGACAAGTGATGGAAGAGGATAAAGAAGAAGTAGTCCACGTGATCTGTGGCGGCGGGAGTGGTAGAGTGATGTTGAAAGAATTGGTAGAGTATGGTTACGAGGTCACTACCGGTGTATTAAACGTCATGGATTCTGACCAGAAGATGGCGGAATTTTTGGATCTGAGGTGTGTCACTGAAGCTCCCTTTTCATCGATCAGTGAACAGAAGAACAGTGAAAATTTGAAGTTGACAGAAGAAGCAGATATAGTGGTTGGAACTGATTTTGCCGTAGGACCGGGGAATTTAGATAATCTTAAAGCTCTGCTTTACGCAGCGAATTCAGGTAAAAAGGTTCTACTGTTGGAAAGAAAAGAGTTCGATGAAAGAAATCACGTGGGTACTGAGGGTGATAGAATATACCGGGAACTTATCAACAAAAACAACGTAAAAACCGTTACTGGCATGGACAAATTGATAAGGCAAATAGATGAGGGGAATTTATAAATACCCTCTTTTTATTGATTCATATGCTCACATTGAGCACTATAAGACAATAGTAAAAAACAAGAGGTGAAATTGAGCATGAATAGAGGATTTGGTGCATCTCCCCCAGTAGAAGAGGGAGAAACGTATGAGGTAGAGATCGAAGACATGGGTAAAGAAGGCGACGGTGTCGCTAAGATAGAAAATTTCGTCGTATTCATCCCGGATACGAATGTCGGTGATAAAGTTACTATCGAGATAACTAAGGTTCTCCATACCATGGCTTTTGGAGAAGTAAAAGGTGAATCAGATTCCACTGAGTCTGAAGAACCGGAAGAGGAAGAAGTCGAGTCTGAAATTTCTGTAGAAGAGATCGAACTCGAGTAAGATCATAAGTTAAAGGTAAATTTAGGGAATTCTAACCCCTTGAAAATAATTTCCTTTTCAGTAAATTTCTCAAAAACCTTTTTTACTTTTCTTTTTAATACCCTTTTATGAAAAATTACCTAAGAGTATTTGGTCATACCGCTGTGGACGTGATTTTACAGACTGATAGTTTACCTGAACCTAATACGTCAACCGCCGTAAAAGAAAGAACGGAAAGATGGGGAGGTACCGGAGCTAATATCGCCAAAGCCGCATCGGACCTAGAGGTTAAAACCGCTCTGTCATCATTCGTTGGAGAAGATTTTCCAGAAAGATACGAAATCTCACTGACTGAAAGTGGTGTAAACATAAATGATCTAATAAAGTTGAACGGTAGTAAAACCCCTACCTGCTGGATCGTCACTGAACCCGGAGGGAACCAGATGGCACTCATGGACCAGGGAGCTATGGATGAGATCAAGGACAGAGTTCCGGATCAATACCTCATAGGAGATAGTCGAGTTATACACATCGGAACCGGGAGACCAGAGTACTACCGGAAAGTCATGAAAACCGCATCGAGATCAGGTAAAACTATAGCCTTCGATCCTGCTCAGGAACTAAAATACGTTTACGAACCTGATGTTTTCGAAGAATTGATAGCTCTAGCAGATATCTTCTTTTGTAACGAAACGGAGGCCGAGTTGACGCTTGAATACTTGAAATTGAACGAGGTCGAAGACCTGTTGGATTACGTAGATCATGTGATCGTTACAAAGGGCAGCAGGGGAAGTACGTTGTACACGAAAGATACAACAGAAGACGTTCCTTCCATAGAACCAAAAAATATTGTCGACCCAACAGGAGCTGGAGACTGTTACAGAGCTGGTTTCTACGCCGGTGTGTATAGGGAATACGACCTTTTTGAATGTTGTTTGATAGGTGCAGCAAGGGCGAGCTTCGCACTGGAGTCCTATGGGCCACAGGATAACAAGATCCACTGGGAGAATGTGGTCAAGAGGTTAGAAGAGGCGGGACACGGCATAATCAATTAATATACCTCCCCGTATATGTATTGACAGCCGGTGAACCTCTTGGCAGAGAAAGATGAAGTATTGTCCGAACTCGAAAAGATGAGTCGTGAGCGTTTTCAAAGACTCTGTATTAGTATACTGGAGAATATGGATTTCGATATTACATCTGCTAGAAGCTTCGGTGGGGATATGGAGGCAGAGGGGGAGATTCATAAAGAAGGTAGGATCGATGATTATGTTATACGGATCACCAGATCCGGAGGTGACCCTAGTAAAGAGATCAAGGGACTAAAAAACGCTTTGGGATCGGGTGTTAAGGGACTTTATTTGACAACCATGGATACTTCAGATATCGACGAAGTTGAAAAGATAGAAGTTGTAGGTGGTGAAGAATTCAATGATCTTCTGAAGGAATTCGACATGGTTCCAAGTATTGAAAGAGACAGCGGCAGTAGAACTTTAGCAAGCGCTACCGAGCAGGACCGGCTGCTGAAATGGGGTGACGAGTTTAAAGAGAAGGGTGATTACGAGAAGGCTTTAGAGTACTACGATAAGGCCATCAAGAATAAACCCGAGGATATCAAAGCTAGGAGTAAAAAGGCGGAAGCTCTGATAGAGTCTAGGCAAATACTCGACGCCATCGAACTGTTAGATGATACGATAATCTCTATTACAGAAACTCCGAAACTGTGGTTTCTTCTCGGTAAAGCGTATCACGAGATCGGAAAGTACGATAAAGAGATAGATGCCTACGAAACCGCACTCGAGTTCAACGAGGATCACGTTCTTTCCTGGAAAAATTTAGGGGCCGTTTTATTCGAAAAGGGTGAGTACGACGAGGCTATGCTCTGCTTCGATAGAGTACTGGAAGTGGAACCGAAGGATGAAGTCGCTTGGAACAATAAAGGTCTTTGTTTGATGAAGAAAGGAGAATTGAAACAGGCTCTTAACTATATCAACAGCGCATTATCCATATACCCAGAGTTCCAAGATGCTCTAATAAATAAGATCTTGATATTTGAAAAAGAGGACAGGATCTCCAAGGCTATACAAACAGCGGATAAGCTCACGAGCTTATACCCGAAGAACGAAAGTTACCATTTCATCAAAGGAGCTTTTTTAGAGAAAGGGGGATACAGGGAAGAGGCTTTGAAATCCATTGAAAAGGCTTTAGAATTGAATCCAAACTATGAAGCTGCTTTGAATTTAAAAAAGAAGTTTGAAGATGTTGAAAGAGAAGAACCCATAAAAGAAAAAGTACCGGAACAGAAAAAGGTCAAAAAGGTAAAGAAAGAAAGGCCAAAAGAACAGAAAAAAGTAGAGAAAGCTGTTGAAAAGAAAGAAAAAGATATACAAAAGATTGAAAGAGAGAAAAAGGAGCTTAAAGAGAAACTGGACAAGGCAACTGATGAACTTGAAAATATGAAAAAGACAAAAGGCGAACTCGAGGAAAAAGTGAAAAAAGTTGAGGGAAAAGTAGAGGATGAAAGCAAAGACGTAGTAGATAAATTGGAAGAGCAAGAGAACAAGATGGAAGAACTCCAGAAAGAAAAGGAGAAGTTCAAAGAGAGTTTAAAGAAAAGTAGAGAAGTCATCGATAAGTTGAAAGAAACAAAAGATGAACTCGAAAAAGAATTAGAGCGGATCAAGAAAGAAAAAGAGGAGGAAGTGGTCTGGAAAGAAAGCGAGGCTCGGAAAGAGGTTGAAGAAAAGGAAGAGAAGATCGATAAACTGAAAGATGAGAGAGAAGAGTTACTAGATGAACTTGAAAAACTGAGGGATGAAAAGAATACAAAGGAAGAGATAATGGAGGGGATGGCTCAGGTAAGGAGGGAAGAAGAACGTTTGAAATCGATGGTGACCTACAAAGAAGCTGAATTGATGTGGAAGATGGGGGAATATGACAAATTAACTGAAAATTTAGCTGATACCGAATCTTCAGAGTTATTAAACATACTTGGAGCATCATATTACAGAAAGGGAGATACTGAAGAGGCTGAGGAATTTTTCAGGAAGGCAGATGACATCATTTTTGGTAAGTTGAATTTAGAGGAAATATATTATCAAAACGAGCAGTACCGGAACAGCGTAAAAGTTTCAGAAGAGATCATAGATGAAAAGGACAAAAATTGTGTTTACTGGGAAAAGAGAGGTGAAAGTCTTAGAAGAGGCGGTAAGATAGGGGAAGCTGTTTTGGCATATTTGAAAGCTGAAGAGTGTACAGAAGGGGAATTAACGGATTTCATAATGTCCGAAGCCAGGTGCAACGCAGGCACTGAAGGTGTGGAAAAGGGGATAGAAACACTTGAAAAGATACCTGATGAAAAGCGAAACGAAGATATCTTCAACCTGCTCGGAGTTTTTAGATATAAAAATAGAGATTATCAAGATAGTATCAAATATTTTAGAAACGCTGTAAAGGAAGAAAGAGCGTTATATTATAACAATCTAGGATGTGCAGCGTTCAAGTTAGGTAGATATGGTGAGGCGCTTTCATCTTTTGAAAACGCTATAAACATCGAACCGGATCACAAGATCTACCTGAATAATCTAGGATACACTCAACTGCAGAGAAACTTGACCGACTCTGCTTATGATAACCTCAGCAGGGCCTGGGAATTATTCGAAGATGATCCCGTGACCCTTTACAACTTAGCTTTGGTAAAGAAGAAGAAGGGTGAAGATGATTGGAAAGATATGGTCGATAAAGCCGTTGAATTGAATCCCGATTTTACGGAGGCTAAGCAACTTCTTTGAAAAATGGGAAATTTATTTATATGTGTGTCTTTTGTGGCTGTTTGAGCATTTAGAAGGTATCGAACCGAATCGCTAAAATTGATACATCTTTAAATGCATAACGATCACGATAATTTCCTCCTCCCTTTTTCTTATAAATCGTTATCCTAAAGTATTATAATCCTTCTAGAATATACCCTCTCGCAGGAAGAGGGAATATTATGTCCATTGAAAAGGGATGTGAAGTAGCAGTAGAATCAGGTATGGGAGTGAAACCAAACGATAAAGCCGTTATCGTGGCAGATCAAGACAGCGAAAGTCGGTAAGTACAAGTGGATAGCTACAACGGGGATCCGAACCAAAACATGACATTGGATGGATGGACATTTACACAGCACATAGATATGGTCATGCAGAATTGTGATGTGTGGATAGACGGGAAGAAATTGATGGAGAACGGTAAATATCTAGAACAGAATTTGCAATAAAGAGATCAAAATCATCTAATATTTTTGTTATACAACTTCCTGCGAATACTCAGAAACCTTCACGAGTTCTGTTTGTTCTTTTATATATGAATTTACTTTTAAACGTTCCCAACTCCCACCCATTATTTTAGGAGAATAATTATCTTCCCAATACAAATATAATCTACAGGTTATATTTTGATTCGAAGAGTAATAGATATTTACGAAGTATTCTCCATCTTCTTTCAAAATTTTGTCATCGGGAAATCGCCATCTACCATCATAACCGGAGAACATTTTAGCTTCTTCTGAATATTCTAGATGGAGCTTGGTAGAACTCGTATTGATCTTGATGTACTCACTTTCTTTATAAGGTTCTACACTGCATTGTCCTTCAATAATTTTAAAATTCTCAACTGGGAAATATTCTCCTTCTCTACTTTTCAAATTCGGAACCCTCAATACGATATTGCTTGTCTGATTCTGTTCTAATTTTAATGTGAATTTTTGATTTGCGTTCGGTGTAGAGATATATTCAAAAGGAACATAAATTGACGTTATAAAGACAATAAGAATTACTATCATCACCCCTACATTCTTTAAAATTGCTTTTCTATCCACCCCTGAATGATATTCCTTGATCGTGATTAGAATATAATATATCATCAAGAGTAAGAGGGGATATAAAAGGAAACATAACAACATGATTGAAAATGTATATGCAGCTGTCAGAACTATTATGATAGTTGCAACGATTATATACTTAAAATTATTCGAAATAGGTTCATTAGAATCAAAATTTTGAACTGCTAGAATACAGGTATATGTAACTATGACTAGATAGGGGATTATTAGAAATAGGAGTAAAACGTTAAATGGGTCCTGTCTAGTAAACTCATATCTTGTCCAGTAGATGTAAAGGCCAGTAAATGAAATAGGTATGATGGTAGCAGCTATGAAGCTTAAAATAGATTTTCTACGATTCTTGTTATATGAATCTATACCAACCTTTAGAAAAAGTATAAGAGATAATGTGAATAAAGTCCAGAAAGTCCAGAAACAATATCGGTGTATCGTCATTTTCCAATCCTCGATATATGCGGCTGCCGGGATTTGAACCCGGGATGCAAGCTTGGGAAGCTTGAGTCTTAGCCAACTAGACCACAGCCGCACAAAGGGGGAGACCCCTGTTTTTCAAGTGGAATCAACGAAGGGGTGTCATCTATTGATATTGTATTGTTCTTCCTTCTCGATGACTTTATCTTCGTAATCAGAACCCAAGTGTAAAGCCAAGGTTTCGATTCTAGCGATATTTTTGATGAATTTACTTTTACTCTCAGTATCCATAAGTTCCTTGAATTCCTGTATCTTGAGATGAAGATCTACCAGGTACCAGGAGAATGCAAATGTCAAAAAAGCACCTAATACAAAAAGCCAGTAGATCCAGTTACCCATCACATCGGCCATGGACAATAGAGCCTCGGGAGCGTAATCAGATAGGACTACACTGAACAGTCCTAAGATGAATAAATATGTCCCGAGTATCAAAACGATTATCGATAATATTATTTGATTATCCCTTAATTTCTTTTTAATTTTCATATTATCCCTGAAACCTGAATATTTTACTTAAATGTTATCATTTATTAGTGATTATGTGAATGTAGGTTGTAGAATGCTCGTTCAACAACTTCACTCAAAGCAGGATGTATATGCATTCCTCTGAATATAGGATGAGCAGTCTGATCTTGAGTGTACATAAGGTTGATGATCTCTTGGATCAAAGTCGATGCTTGTGGTCCGACTATATGAACACCTAATATACGATAGGTACCCTTTTCAACGATCACTTTGATAAAATAATCCTCGGCCATCATAGCCATGCCTTTTCCAGTATCACTGTAGGGGTAATAACCAACTAAGATGTCATGTTCCTTATCTGCCTCTTCTTCAACCATCCCTACGGATGCTACTTCTGGATAAGTGAATAGAGCATGTGGTACTGCATGGTAATCCATCTCTCTTTCTCTTTCGGTAAAAGCGTTGTAATAAACTATTTCAGATTCTTTATTAGCTACGTGTTTGAACATATATTTCCCAGTAGCATCACCGATAGCCCATATATTTTCTTTAGAAGTCTCCATCTTTTTATTAACTTTGATCCAACCTTTATCATCCGTTTCAATTCCACTCCTTTCAGGTTTCAAGTATTCCGAAGTTGATTTCCTACCTGCTGCAAGAAGTATACCATCACACTTGAACCCTTTACGTTCTCCATTTTCATCTTCAGCAATAGCTAATTTCACATTACCTTTCTTTTTAACTTCAACTACTTCATGATCAGTACGTATTTTCATATGTTTAGATAGTTTCTTTTTTAGTACATCCGATATTTCTGGTTCCTCTCCAGGAACAAATTGTTCCCTCTTACCTAATATCGTAACATCGGACCCCATCATAGATAAGAAGAATCCAAATTCAGCACCTATATATCCTCCACCTATAACTACTACTCTTTTTGGTAGTTCAGTTAAATGTAATAAGCCTTCACTGGTAAAATATCCACTTTCTTCTAGACCTTTGATCGGAGGTACTAAAGGTTCAGATCCAGAACATATGAGTATTTTATCTCCCTTAATCTTTTCTTCACCCACTTTTAAAGTATAATCATCTATGAATTTTCCAGTGGTATGATAAAAGTCTAAATTTTCAGATTGTTTTAAACTATTACCGATATTTTTACTCTGTTCATCAATATGATCTCTCATCCTTTTCATAATCTTTTTGAAATCTATATTTTTTATATCAACATCAATTCCAAACTTAGAGGATTCTTTTATATGACTTACTAACTCAGCTGGATAAAGTATCATCTTAGATGGTATACAACCTCTAGTTAAACAGATACCACCAGGTGCATCCTTCTCTACGATGGCCACGGAAAGAGTATCATCCCTGGATAATGCCTGGGTGACAACACTAGTAACTGAACCACTCCCTATAGCGATAATATCATATTCTTTCATATCTATCTTAATAGATTTTTTATTATTTAGTACCTTTTCCTAAAAATAGAATAAAAACTTTAAACCATACACTTATACCACTATCATGAAAGAAACAGCATTATGCAAACTTCACGAGGAAGCAGGAGCAAAGATGACGAGCTTTGCCGGTTATAAAATGCCTTTAAAATTTACGAGTATAACTAAAGAGCACATGGCGGTCAGAAAGAAGGCAGGTATCTTTGATGTTTCACATATGGGAGAGATATTGATCAAAGGAGACGGGGCTATCGAATTTATCAGTAAATATTTGACTCAAAATATAACAGATTCAGAGGTCAATGAAGTCAAATATGCTCATCTATTGAACGATGAAGGCGGAATATTGGACGATACTTTAGTAGCTAAACTCACAGAAGATTCTTGTTACATAGTTCCAAACGCTGGTAACAATAAAAGGATGTATAAATGGTTAGCTTCTCAAGGTGGAGAAGAGTATCTTACAGATATAACCTACGATACGGTTATGTTAGCACTCCAAGGTCCGGAAGCTCAAAGGATACTATCTAAAGTTTGTGACGAAGATATCTCGGATGTAGAATTTTTCAGGTCTAAACCGGTGAATATCAATAAGAAAGTCATGGAGGTATTTAACGAGGATTGGCCAATGTTAAACAAACCTCTAGTCCAAAGAAGTGGTTATACCGGTGAAGATGGTTTTGAGATAGTATTACCCGAAAAGGCAGGTAAGGTCCTTTGGGAACAGATATTATCTGTTGAGGACCCACCTTTAAGGTGTGGTCTAGGTGCTAGAGATACCTTAAGATTAGAATTTGGTTTCTTACTTTCTGGTCAAGATTTCGATGAATCTAGGACCACTGTTGAAACTGGATGGGGACAACATGCGGTAGATTGGGAACACGATTTCTTCGGAAAGGAAGCTCTTGAAGAAATCAAAGGTACTGATCATCAGATGCTGAAAGGTATGGTGATGAAAGAAAAAGGAATACCTAGGAACGGTTATGATATCTACGATGATGATGATAAAATAGGAAAAGTAACTAGCGGTACTCGCTCACCGGTATTGAAAAAAGGTATAGCTTTAGGATATTTGGATAGCGGGTATCATGAAGAAGGAACGGAAGTTCATATAGAGATAAGAGGAGAAAAGAAAAAAGCAGAAGTTAAAAATCCTCCTTTCATCTCTAAGGAGTAGGTGGTCTCCCAAGTTTCCACTTGAAAAACAGGGGTCTCCCCCTGTAATAGGTGATATATATGAAAAGATTAGAAGGATTAGACGAGTTCGAGCAGATATTGAAAACACCAGGCGTTTCAGGATATGAAGATCCGATCAGAGATAAGATAGCCGGTCTGATAGCGGACCAGGTCGATGGCAGTGATCCAAAAAATATCCGTGAAGATAATATCGGAAATTTGATCTACGAGGAACCAGGTGATGAACCGCACGTAGCAATGGTAGCTCACATGGACGAGATCGGTATGGTGGTATCGAACATCGAGGATGACGGATTTTTAAGGATCAAAAAGATCGGAGGAGTCAAGGATTCACTTCTACCGGGAAGACACGTTACTATCCACACTGAAAAGGGTCCCGTCAACGGAGTTATCGGTCATAAAGCACCACATCTGACAACTGATGCCGACGATAAAGACGAAGTCGTTTCATGGACTAAGACTTATATTGACGTGGGAGCTTCGTCCAAAGAAGAAGCCCAAGAGATGGGGATCGACGTACCGGACCCGATAGTGTTCATGAAACCACTTAGGTTGATGAACGATAAGATCATAGCAGGTCGGGCTTTAGATAATAGGATTGGATGTTTCGGTTTACTAGGAGCTCTTAGAGAACTGATTAATGATGGACCTTCTTTCAAACAATCGTATGTGTGGAGTGTCCAGGAAGAGATCGGTTTAAGAGGAGCTAAAGTCGTGGGTAATACGTTGAAACCGGATTACGTCATAGCTCTTGACACGTACACAACATCGGATTCACCGGGTCTAGAAAGTTTTTACAAGCCCATAGATCTCGGAGGAGGGCCAGTCCTTAGGATGGTCGATGCTAGGGCTATCGCCACTCCGAAAATGGTCAGGCATTTCAAGGACGTAGCTAAAGAGAACGATATCCCCTTCCAGTACGGTGTGACCGGTGGAACTACGGATGGTATGGCACTCCAAGAATCCGGATGTTTGACGATATCTATCGGAGTCCCGGTCAGGTACTCTCATTCCACGGTAGAATGTGCACACTGGGATGATGTACTGAACCTGGCAAAATTGATATCTGCCGGAGTTAGAGAGCTACCTCTCTAAAAACCATTTCTTTTATCTTTTTTTTAGTTTGAATGATAACGCTCATTATTGATCGATAATAATTTCTGCCACTACTCCGTAATGATCACTTGCACAATATCCAGATCCCTTGTCAATATTTTTACCAAAAAGTGAGAAACTTCCTAACAGGGGAGCAGATCTTGGAAAAGCGTCTCTTATATAGATCCGGTCAAGTCTCAAGCTTGTATAAGTAAAATTTTTACTTTTCCACCTAGGATTATTTCTCAAATCCAAAGTTTTCTCTGCTTTCGATTCAGTTATATCTGCATAAACTTCTGCTAAGTCGTACCAACAAGGATTTGCTTCTGAATTCAATAATGTTCTTTGACCTGTTAAGTAATGATGAACACTTGAGTTCTCCAAACAATTGAAGTCACCAGTTAGAATAGCATAATCAGTATCTATACCATCGATCTCCTTCAGTATATTAACAATATAGTGCTCTTTCTGAATGATGCTATCCCATGGTAAATGTATATTCACTACAAGGAATGTATTATTTTCATATTCACATGTGATTAAAATTGCACATTTCATATGTCTCTTTTTCAATATCGGGTACTTGCTTAATACTACTAGACCCTCATATTCGTTATCAAAAGTATGGTAATAGTCGTATTTGTACTCACTGATTTCACTT
>JAFDTG010000108.1 GCA_019594235.1 Candidatus Saliniplasma halalkaliphilum
AAAGGTATAGAAGGTGAATTGGAAATAAAACCTGAGTACAAAGAAGGATTAAAAGATTTAGAAGGGTTTTCTCACATAATAATACTATATCATCTCTTCTATCGAATTCAGGCACGTACGGCTTGATATCTAAAAGAGGAGTTCCGTCAACAACATCTACATCTTTGATCTTGATAGTAGTTCCATCGATATCAGTAACTCTAACAATAGAAAGACCTATTGGATTCGGTCTTTTGGGAGCTCTTGTGGCAAAAAGTCCTCTCTCTTCTTCATCTAAAAATGGTTTTACGGTGAGTGAGTGATCATCACAAAGGTGGAAATGATATAGTATTATTATGTGAGAGAACCCCTCTAGATCTTTTAATCCTTCTTTGTACTCAGGTTTTATTTCCAATTCACCTTCTATACCTTTAGCCCCAGTTGGTTGGATTGGCATGCCTTCGATGTCATCATGTGGAGATTTGATGGTTCCTATGGGTTCATATTTTATTTTAGACATCAAATAGGGTAAAAATGGAATTGTATAAATGTTTTTTTCGTTCACAAGCTACCAGCTAACCAAATATGTTAACTATATGTCAATATATATAGCATATATACTAAACATAGTACAATATAGTTTATACAGATAAATTATATATTTGGGGGCTTCTTTTGGTTGAATCGATGAGCATGAAAACGAAAAAGCAAGCCACAATCTTCGTGGTACTGGTTATGTTGGTACTAGGCAGCGTATTTATGACTGGATGCATAGGAAACGATGGTACTGAAGAAGTGAGAGTCGAAGGTTCTTCAACAGTCTTACCTATAGCTCAATCCGCTGCTGAGGAATTCAATGACGAACACGACGATATCAGAGTAACTGTTAGCGGCGGCGGTTCCGGTTATGGGATCAGTGGCATAATTGAAGGCACGATAGAAATTGGTATGGCGAGTAGGAGCATAAGAGAAGAGGAAAAAGAAAAAGTTCCGAACGTGAAAGAACACACTGTTGGTAAAGACGGTTTAGCAGTAATCGTCAGTGAGACTCTTCATAATGAAGGACTTACAGAATTAACTCAAGAAGATGTCAGGAAAATTTACTCTGGTGAGATTACGAACTGGGAAGAGGTAGGAGGACCCGACGAAGACACTTACGTTGTAGAGAGAGCCGATACTTCCGGAACTTATGGGGTATTCATGGACTTCATGGGGTTAGAAGATACCGTTGCAGATTCAACACAGCAGGAGAACTCCGATGTGAGAAGAACTGTAGCAGGGTCTGACTACGCTATAGGGTACGTGGGTCTTGGATATATACAGGATGACGCTCCAGCAGTAAAATTGGACGGTGTTGAACCAACCTTTGAGAACGTCGCAGATGGAAGCTATCCTCTTTTCAGAGAACTGTACTTTTACACTGATGGTGAACCAGAGGGAGCAACGGCTGAATTCATAGATTTTGTTATGAGTGAAAGAGGACAAGAGATAGTCGAAGAAGCGGGTTTTGTACCTGTAGACGCCTAAAAAACAATTAATAAATAAAAAAGGAGGCTGCTGAGATGATCCCAAGAAGACTGAAAGAAAAGTTGATCAAGTCTACATTCTTTGGGATCGCGGCCTTCTCCATCTTAATCATTTTTTTTATCTTCATATTCCTTTTCTTAGAGGCATATCCCGCGATCAGAGAATTCGGTTCTGAATTATTCACATCAACATCTTGGAACGTCAGAAGAGAAGAGTTCGGTCTTTTACCTGCTATTTACGGCTCTGTCTTTGTAACGATCGGTGCCTTGTTGGTCTCAGTCCCTCTCGGGATAGGTGCTGCAGTTTACCTATCCGAGATAGCATCTAATAAAGTGAGGATGGCTTTGAAACCAATCATAGAACTCCTAGCCGGTATACCTAGCATAGTTTACGGTTTTGTTGGAGCTGTAATACTCGGAAAGTTCCTTTCTAACACATTCAATCTAAGAGGGATACACTCATTTTTAGCGGCTATGATAATTCTAGGGATCATGGCTTTACCAATAATCGTGAGTATGGCAGATGATGCCATGAAATCCGTTCCTAAGGATATTAAAGATGCTAGTCTCGCTCTAGGAGCCACAAGATGGCAAACGATCAGAAGAGTAACTATACCTAGTGCGATCTCAGGAATATCTAGTGGAGTGATAATGGGGATGGGTAGAGCAATCGGTGAAACCATGGCGGTTATGTTGATAGTAGGCGGGGTCATGAAACTACCGGTTCCTTTCTACAACGCTTTTGACACTGGTAACACACTCACAGCACTAATAGCAGTGCAGATGGGAGAAGCTCATGGGATTATAATCAATGTTCTTTTCACTGCAGGAGTGATGCTATTTGTCGTTGTAGCTATAATGAGTATAATTTCAGATATATTACAAAAAAGGACAAAAGATCGATTCGAGGGAAAAACATGAGTGTTAAAAAATTATTAGCGATCTGGATTTTAGTCCTATCTAGCCTCGTTGCAGTTTATGGATTTTGGGGGCTTTATACTAGATCAGCAATAAGTTATTGGAGATTACTCGGTGCAATGCTATTATTGGCTTTTTCCTGCCATCTTTCGGGTATTTACCATTATATTACGACGAGAAATAAGAAAAACTTCAAGATGATATTCTACGGATCGATAGTGATCATATTCGCTGCCGGAGCCTTTTATTTCCCAGACCTATTAGATCTTAGAGGATGGGAAATATACGCAAGAATACCGAACTACTTTTTCTTCTCTTTATTCATGTTAATTTTCGGTGTCGTTGGTGGGTATCTCAGTTTTAGACCGTTTTACGATTACAGTAAAGAAGGTCAACAGATGGGAGGATATTATCTCTTGCACATAAGCATACTGTTGACCATACTTCCTTTAGCTTTGATAATCTTCAATATAGTTTCACGTGGAGTGACAGGGATAACATGGGAGTTTTTAACCCAAGATGTCAGAGCGATGGGGGAGGAAGGAGGTGTTTTCCCTGCAATTTTAGGAACCTTAGCTATGGTCTCGCTCACCGGTGTAATAGTCGTTCCTCTAGGAGTTGGAACAGCCATCTACCTTTCAGAATATGCTGAAGAGGGCCTAGTTGTAAGGATAATCAGAACAGCGGTCAATATACTACAAGGTACTCCTTCAATAGTACACGGTTTGTTTGGTTATGCTTTTTTCGTTTTATTACTTTTCGACGGGCAGAAATCTCTTCTAGCAGGAGCGTTGACTTTGGCTATACTCACTCTCCCGATCGTAACCCGATCAGCAGAGGAAGCCATAAAATCAGTACCCGATGAATTGAGAGATGCTAGTTTAGCAATCGGTGCAACAAAATGGCAGACCATCAAGAAAGTGGTTTTGCCACCTTCTATACCTGGGATATTAACAGGAACTGTTCTAGGGTTGGGAAGAGCT
>JAFDTG010000075.1 GCA_019594235.1 Candidatus Saliniplasma halalkaliphilum
ATCGAATTCGAAGTAGGGAATAAAAAAGATGCCGTAAGTAGTTTCAGCAAAGCTGTTGAATTAGACCCAGAATATGAAGAAGCTTGGTTTGAAAGAGGTAGATCTTTAGAAGATACCGGAGAAAGCAAAAAGGCTTTAGAATCTTATGATAAAGCTATAGGTTTGAAAGGTGATGATAAGTACGCTTGGAACAACAAAGGCCGGGTACTTTTAGACATGAACAAGCCAGAAAAAGCCAAGAGAACCTTCGAAAAAGCTTTGGAAATAGACCCAGACTTTGAATCTGCGAAAGAAGGGTTAGAGATATCTAAGGAGAAAGAGGAAGAACAGAAATTAGAAGAGTTTGCAAGAAGTGTACTTGAATTCGAATGTGAAAGAAACAGGTCTATTTCAAAAGAAGAAGCGTTCAAGATATGCGATATACCATATAATTACATAGACGATGTATTCAATTTCATATCTACTCGGGAGGGACTTGATTTCCATGCTTTAGACGACCAAACTATGAATGACATGGAGAGAGCTTCTCGACTTGTGATCAGAAAACTTGCTAAAGAATCTAAAAGTAATCTCTTCGAGAAAGGTGTAAGACTTTGTGACATAGTTACTAATTTTAAAACCAAGAGTATAGATGAATGTAAAAGAGTACTTGAATACATACGAGAAGCTACTACAATTGTCATATCATCCGAAGAGATAGACGATAAAACGGAAAGATTACTCCGAAAAAGGGTTTTAGACCTTCCACAGGAGAAACGTGATGTTCTCAGTTTAATATTGAACCTAAATGTTGGCATCTATCAAGCAAGAAAATTACAAGCTGCATTAGAGAAATTCGAAGGCAAGAGTTACAAAGCTCCGAGTACAGAGATCTCATCTTTGGTCAAGGAAAAGGAGAAAAGAGAAGTTACAGGTGAAAGTAAAAAGGAAAGAACTAAAGAAACTACCGATGAAATAGATGAAGTAAAAGCTGAAGAGGAGGAGGAAGTTCCAGATGAGGAAGATGAAGAATTCTGTTACTACTGCGGTGACCCGACTCATTATAAACATGATTGTAGAGACCTATCTATATGTCCACAATGTGAAGGAGATCACGCTGGAGAGGACTGCCCAGAATGCGGAGAAGTCATAGGAAGTGCAAGTAAAGAAGACGATGAAATGCTTCTCTAATCAGTCAGCGTTCTATATAAAATCCAGACCTTGCCATCTTGATTTCAGATCTATTTCTTTCGAGGAAACTATAGACGGTTGAATGTTCACTACCGGTGAGAAGCATCTCTATTGCTCTCTTAGCGATACCTACTTCAACAGAACCACCTATGATACCAATAGTGTTCCCATAAACTGAAACATGTGTTTTGGTTAATTCCTCGATGAGCTCCCGGCTTCTACCATTTTTACCTATCACACGTCCGCTTATCCTGTGTACAGCGTTAGAACTCTTACCAACATAATCCCTCATATCTAATAATTCAAAATAAACATCTTTATCTAATATCTTCAAAGCCTTTTTAGGATTGAAACCTCTCCCTATGGCCTTTATTACGTCCTCAATCTTCATAGGGATCAAAGGATCGTCAATATCGCTAACATCTATTTCTACTACTCCGGTTTCGGAATCTATTTCTAGTTCTGCTCCAGATTCTTTCTCGATTTTCTCTTTGGTTTTTCCTTCTTCACCGATCAAAACACCGATTCGATCTATAGGTATTTTTATATCCAACATATTAATCATTCTCTCCTTTAATCTCATTAATAATTTTTTCTTTCTCAGTTTCCACCCCATGGTCGCTAAAATAGTTTATAATATTACTGATATCTCTTCTTAAAAAATTTTCACTCTTGGGGTGAGATACGGTTACGGATTGCGACACATCGATAAAATATGGGTAATCATCCTTGATCAAGATATTGTATTCACTTAAATCGCCATGTACTAAATTTAACGATTGATAAAGCGTTCTATAATCTGATATAATATCATCGAAAATAATTTTTAAGCTTTCATCGTCATATGGAATGTCTTTCAGCATAGGTGCGGGATAACCCTCGTATTCTAAATATTCCATAACTAGGACATTTTTAAAGAAAGTTATAGGTTCTGGAACTCTAATACCACCTTTGTGCATACGTTTAAGATTAGAGAATTCTTTCTTAGTCCAGGTAAATATCAACTTTCTCCCACTCCCAAAAGTTTTGAATCTAGGGTCCCCCTGAATATACTCTCTGTACTTTTTAAAAACAGCGGTATTTATCCTCATCACTTTTAGTGCCACTGGTGTTCCGTCTATCTGTAGACCTTTAAAGACTTTAGCCTCCTTCCCTGTAGATATTGGATGTTCTAATGTATCTACAAACCCATCTGACATCAATTCGTATAAGACCATCAGTGTACTATGGTCAAAAACTTCTTGGTATGTTTTCCTATCTGGTATCTTTATTTTATTTTTTACATACCTTTCTTTATTTTCACTTGCCATCTTTACCATATCTTAAGCTACGTGTTTAAATATGTTGCGTAATCATACGGGGTATTTTTCCTTATTCTTTTCAACTTTACGTTTCACAGCTTCAACGATATCTACATCTGTAGCATCTGCCATCAAGAGTAGATATATGAAAATATCTGCAATCTCATCCTCAAGCTCTTCTTTTTCTACGTTCGATAAGTCATTGTGCCATTGAAATAATTCCATAAGTTCTGAAGCCTCGATCGAAATAGAAATGCTCAAGTTCTTAGGGGTATGAAATTTCTCCCAATCTCTTTTATCTCTAAATTTAACCACTAATTCTTTAAGGTCATCTAACTCACACATGAATATGGGAAAAAGATAGAGTTTAATAAATTTTACAATTAAAAAAGGTAAAATGGGTTTTTTAGAAGGTTTTAGACAAGTCTTTTGACTTTCATTTGTTGATCTTCATGGTTATTTCCATGGAGGAAACATTGGCAGTACCGCTTTCTCCTTCCCTATCCAATTCCTCAGTAGTTGTAACTATATCTTTGATTTCAGAATTAGGTATGAACCTATTTCTTACGATCTCTGCCACATCTACAGCTTTACTAATTGCTCTTCCTCTTGCCTTTATGATCACTTCATCTGACCCGCTATTAAACTGTGTGACAACCGCCATCACGTAGTTCATAGTCTCTTTTTTTCCGATAAACACTGTGTTTTCTTCGCTCATTCGTATTACCTCCGTTTTTGTATTATATTTGGTGGAGGAAATCATAGAGTATTTAATTTTTTTGATTTTCCTTAAAATTCTAAACTAGAAAGCGTTTTCCATAGTAAAAACGGACTCGCCGGGATCCGCAGCGATAGCGGGATTCAAGACGAATAAATGAACAAAGTGAATTTATTTGTCGAAAAACTAAAAAAGTGTTTAACTGACCGTTTTCCATAGTAAAAACGGACTCGCCGGGATCCGCAGCGATAGCGAGGAGACAGGCGAGTACGCGAGTGAAACTAGCGGACTCGCCGGGATTTTCGTCCGATTTGGAATCCAAATCAGTTTTCGAACCCGGGTTCAGGGCTCCGGAAGCCCCAGTGATATCCATTGTAGCCAGACCACATGTGTAGTCTGGTTGCTACACTACGAGCCCAATGATCAATTTATTTTTCTTTGAATTCTGTATATCCACACTTTCCGCATGAAACTCTATCTTTATGGACGGCTAAAAATACCCCGTCTCCACATTTGGGGCAGTTTCTTCTTTTTCTTTTAAGCTCATCGCCGTCTACTTCATACATATCTATTTTAGCCATTAAAATCACCCCTGTATTTTATTCCTTTTTAAGGAATGCGCTGATTCGTATTTCAACGTATCTTCTTTACTGTTATACACCTTAGCAAAAACTTCCGTTTTATCCATACCAAATTCCGAATTGATCTTGTCGATCACCAATTCGTCTTTTGAAGCATTCAAAAAATTTGATATTCGGTCTTTTAATTCACCCCTACTGGGTATTGGATTCGTACCATGTGATATAACAAAGACTAATTCTCTACGATTTAGTAGTTTATTTTCTTTCTCTTCTTTGATTTCTATTTCTGACTCCGACATTGTATCAATCCTCGTTTACTTTGACCATATTATTTATTACTTCCCAACTTTTTGATTTGATATCATCATCTACTATATTTATAACCATTCCTTCCTCAGGAATACCATAGATTACTAAACAACCTTTATCTGCAAGGGCAACAGCAACCAGTGATAAAAGGTCTTCTTCGCCTTCGACCTTGATTAACACAGATCCATCACAATCCAATCCATATTGGATAGATTGCCATGCCTCTTTCGTAATCATCTCAGCAGGATTCTTAATATTTATTGTTTTCTCCACTGAAAAATCCTGAACGTTATATTTTCCTCTCCTAGTTTTACCATCTATCAATGAGAGGTCTGGTGTGATACCCTGCTCAAATAAGACCTCACTCACAACGTCACCGACCGTAATTATGCAATCGTATTTACCATATTTATTTGGAAGATCACCTGTAACTAGTTCACCTAATTTTTCTTTGAGTGGAGTTCTCAAATCCTGAGGCAATCTAAGGTCTGTATCAGGTAAATTTTTACTACTGTACATAAATCTATTCTCTAACCTTTAAAGCAAATTTTCCATTGGTATGGATCTTCATCTTTCTAGCGATCTCTGAGTGTTCATGATCCACAACTACAAGGTATCCCTGCCATTCTTTTACAGTCTCAGATCCGCATAATGGACATTCTTTTTCCTCAGTAAGGTAATTACATACTTTACATGCTTTCTTTTTAGCCATCTAGGATGCCTCCTCTTCGTCATCTTCAAATAACCAATCTAATTTACCAAGGCCAGTTTGTCTCATTGTCAATCCTATTTTACTTTCTCTTGGACTTCTTTCATTTACACTAACCGTAACTATTCTAGCCCTCAATTTATCGTCTATTTTTATGAACTTACCAGAATCTTTACCTTTAAGAAGTTGACTACCTTGATCGACATCAACTTTGTCATTCATTATTTGACTTATGTGTAATAGTCCATCTAACGGTCCAAATCGTATGAATGCACCGAATTTAAGAACTTCGCAAACATATCCGAATATTAGTTCGTTTTCCTCTAAAACGAATATCAAAGCATCGTAAGCAACGTCTTGAAAGATACCTCCGTCCCCATGTACGATTCTTCCATCACCGATACGTTCTATATTCGTAGCTAATATGATGAGTTTATTTCTATCCTCGATCTGTCCTTCGAGTGATTCTCTCGCAATATATTTAGCTACTTCGTCTAGTTCTTCATCTAATCTGTCCGGGGGTATTCGGATGGTATCTTCCTTTCTTTCAATTATGTACATGTTGTTTTCACCTAATGAAATCCATTTATGGTATCAGGTCCAGTGCATTAGCCGCTATAGCGGTTGCAAAGACAAGTGAAACTATGGACATCAACTTGATCAAGATGTTCAATGATGGACCAGAGGTGTCCTTGAATGGGTCACCTACGGTATCACCAACTACACCTGCCTTATGTGCCTCTGAGCCTTTTCCACCATGATGGCCCTTTTCTATATACTTTTTGGCGTTGTCCCATGCACCGCCAGCATTAGCCATCATTATTGCCAGTACAAATCCTGTACCTACTGCAGCTAAAAGGAATCCTGCAAGAGCTTCAGGACCTAATAGGAATCCGACTAGTAACGGTGCGGCGATAGCCATGATTCCTGGTACTACCATCTTTTTAAGTGCGAATTCAGTAGCTAGAGCTATGACTTTCTGATAATCAGGATCAACATCTCCTTCAAGTATTCCATCAACTTTCTTGAACTGCCGTCTTACCTCCATGACTATTGCTTGAGCGGAACTACCCACGGCTTTCATCGTGATAGCACAGAATATGAAAGGTATCATAGCTCCGATAAAAATACCGACTAAAACTCCAGGATTCATAACACTGAATCGGCTTAGGTCATCAATACCAACTCTTGTAGCGTAAGCCGCTGTCAAGGTCAAAGCTGTTAATGCTGCAGAACCTATTGCGAAACCTTTACCTGTAGCGGCTGTAGTGTTTCCTAAAGAGTCCAAAGCATCTGTTCTTTCCCTAACCTTAGGATCTAAACCACTCATCTCAGCAAGACCGCCAGCATTGTCTGCGACAGGACCATAAGCGTCAGTAGATAGGGTTATACCGAGTGTTGAAAGCATACCAACAGCTGAGATAGCTATCCCATAAAGACCCGCGAATATGTAAGAAGCGATAATTGCGATACAAACTATGATCACTGGGAAGAAAGTACTCTCCATCCCAGTAGCTATACCTCTGATTATGAAAGTAGCTGGTCCAGTCTCTGTAGCTTCAGCCATCTTCTTTGTAGGTTTGTATCTATCCGAAGTATAGTACTCCGTAAAATATCCGATTAGTGCTCCTGCGACAAGACCAGTAATGACGGCATACCATATTCCTAAATGATCAGGAGCTAGCCAATAAACTATACCGAATGAAAAGATAGCAATGATAACTGATGCTCCATAAGTTCCTTTTCTCAATGCATTTAGTAATGCCTCTTGAGTGGCATCTTCTTTAGCTCTAACAAAGAATATAGCTATCATCGATGAAATGATACCGGCTGCAGCTATCAGTAATGGTATTGCAAAAATCTCCTCGCCCATTCCTTGTACAGGACTATGAGATAATAATGGAGTCATCCCTGAGCCTTCATAGGCCATCCAACCAAGGGTGAGGGCTGCGATTATGGAATTTGTATATGATTCGTAAAGATCAGCACCCATACCGGCAACATCACCGACGTTGTCACCTACATTATCGGCTATGACCGCAGGATTACGGGGATCGTCTTCTGGTATTTCTGCTTCAACTTTACCCGCAAGATCTGCACCGACATCGGCCGCTTTAGTATATATTCCTCCTCCAACACGGGCGAATAGAGCTATTGAACTAGCTCCAAAACCGAATCCAGCTATATAAGTAAGGGAATCTTCTAATCCAACTAAATAATCTGTTAATAATAATACACCACTTAAACCGATCAATCCTAAACTTACAACGGAAAGTCCCATGACAGCTCCGCCACGGAATGAGATCCGTAAAGACTTATCCAAACTTTCTCTTGCAGCCTGGGTTGTCGGTGCGCTAGAGTTTGTAGCTGTCACCATTCCTAAATAACCGGCTGCAGCGGAAAGAATTGCACCCACCAAGAAAGCTATCGTTGTGTATGGTGCCATTCCCTCTAAGAAATCCTTTACTGCTAGTAATGCAGCAACGATTATAACAAATATCGCTATATATTTGTACTCAGTATTAAGATATGTTTTTGCTCCTTTTTGTACTTCCCCAGATAATCTCTTCATGGTGTCTGTTCCACGATCTTGTTTTGATATAAATCGTGTAAAGTACCACGAAAGTGCTAGTCCCACCAAAGAAATCACTATCGCTATTATTCCATAATCGATTCCATTCATTTTTACAGCTCCTGAATATTGATGTTGAATAATAGACCATTTATATAGTTTTTCGTGGTGTATATTAACTGTCTGATGATC